>JAUXWC010000004.1 GCA_030685025.1 Rhodoferax sp. | reverse complement strand
TGGAAACCAGCGACACCGACCGCGGCAAAGCCACGCCTGCGGCGCTGGAGGCGGACGAAGAGTCGGCCATCTGAGACCCTTGCACGAAGCCATGTCCGAAACCCAAGCGCCGTCCCCCAACTCCGCCCAGACGGTTGCGCGCTTTGACGCGCGCCCGTTCTTTGAGAAAGCCCTGGCCTATGGCTTGCAGCACGGCATCATCGACCAGGCCAAGCTGGACGCCATTGACACCGAGGCACCCAAAGGCATGGTGCAGATTGCGCGCTACTTCGGCAGCGAGTTCCTGCGCCCCGAGCTGGAAAAGGCCCGCGAGCGCCTGGTCAATCTGGTCAGCCTGCACCTGGAGCAGCACAGCGCGGGCGACCTTCGCAAAGCCGCCGAGGCCTTGCGCGACCACAGCTTGCTGTCGCGCTCCAAGGGCGGCTCCGACATGCTCAAGGCCCTGATCGCCATGCCCCAGAGCAGTCACTTCGGCATGAACCAGCATGACGGCTTCACCGATGACCAGATCCCGCAACTGGCCAAATTGTCTCTGGGCAGTCTGGCAGATTACCAACGCGAACTCGGTCAACGCAGCCAGGTCGAGCAGGTCATCCGGGCCGCCGAGTGGTTCGCCGAGCGACTGGGCATGGATGCACAAGAGCTGGAGGAAGCGGGCCGTGATGCCGAAGCCGTGATCCGCACGGCGCTGCTGATGCTGGCCACCCGTCAGACCAGGCTGCCGAACTGGGTGGCCTTTCAAAAGACGATTGCTTTCGTGCGCAAAAAGGCCGCGACGTCCAAAGCCCTCAGCGTCTCGATCCCGCTACCCAAAGACCTGCCCGCGCAATACAAGGCGATCGTCGACAGTGTGCGCAAGAGCATCGTCTCGGACCTGCCCAGGATTCTGGACAGCACGTTGCCAGCCAGAAAGCTTTTTGACCAGACTCCCGCCTTCATGGGCCGCTACTTCTGGGTCGAGGACGCACTGAGCGAAGTGGACGACTTTGACCGCAGCGCGTCCGCGTCCTGGAACAAGGCCACCGGTGGCCACACCGACGACAGCTCACTGCTGACGCTCTTCCTGTGCATCGCAACGGACTGCGCCCCCAAAACCCTGCTGAGCGCCAAAGGCGCAGCCACGCTGGTGCGCCGGGTCCGCAAGGCCGGCATCAAGCCGGAGCGGGTGTCGCACTATATTTTGGGCAACGCCCCTGAGCACTACCAGAGCGACTACCTGCAACTGTGGCAAACCTTTCTGGACGATGCACAAGACCGTTTGCTCAGCGATCACGACGACGACTTGCGCGACGCCATGGCCTTGTTGCGGCGCGATTGCAATGTCGCACCGCGCTAACCGGCGTCCATGGTGCGCGGGTTGTTGAAGCTTCCAGAAACGGGCGACGGTGTTGCCGTAGTCGTCCGCGCAGTGGGCCGGGTGTTTGCGCGGCTTCGCAGGGAATTGGCTTGTACCGGACCTCGTGAGCCGTTTTGGGCTCAGACACCGCGCCCACTGGACCATTTCAGTCCGTTCACCCCTGTCTGTGGCCGTGGCCAGCCTTCGGCCCAGAACAGATCATCCAGCTCCACATACCTGCTCCCCTGGCTGGCGGCAAGGGTTTTGGCGAAAATGGATTTCCCGCAGCCGCTGGTGCCGATGACAATGACGCGCGAGGCGCCCCCCTCGACTGCCGGGTTCAGCCCTACTCTTTGCGCGCTTGGCTCAGGCAGCCATTAGTTGGCAGCGGGAAATGCGCGAGAGGGCTTCGCCCATGGTTTCGCGCGCGATCGCCGTGTCGTAGTTGGCCTGACCGCGAAGCCACCAGCCATCGCTGAGCCCAAAGTACCGGCACAGCCGCAGGTCGGTGTCCGCGGTGATCGCCCGTTTACCCGCCACGATGTCCCCGATTCGTTGGGGGGGGACACCAATGTCTTTGGCCAGGCGGTACTTCGTCAGGCCCAGCGGCTTCAAAAACTCCTCATCCAGCATTTCGCCAGGAGAAACAGGGGGGACAGTGCGCATGCTCAAACTCCTTCAGTGGTAGTCCACGATCTCAACGTTCTTGGGGCCGTCTACAGTCCAAACAAAGCACACGCGCCACCGATCATGGACCCGAATGCTGTGCTGCCCCTTGCGATTTCCCTTCAACGCTTCCAACTGATTACCAGGGGGTACGCGCAGATCTTCCAAAACCGCGGACCAATCAAGCTGCTCAAGTTTGCGCAGGGCAGGTCGCTCGACGTTTGCCCAGCGACGGACACGTTGCCCAAGAAATAGCGCCTGCGTGTCTTTGCATTTAAAGCTTTTGATCGCCATGTTTGAATATTAACGCCAAACAATAATAACGTCTATCGTTACTAAGCGCCAAGAGGAATGCAAGCCGTGATGGACGAGCCGACCTCGTGGAGCCGACGCAAAAATGACCGCGCCGAGGCCGACCCTCGGTCACGTTCGCCGGAATACGCACTGGAACACCCGGAGGCGGGTGATGTGGTGCAGGGCTCGGGCGGCGTGCGCAAGGTGCGCTGGGCACGCGCTGGCACGGGAAAGTCCGGCGGGGTGCGGGTGTGCTACTACACGCGCAATGCAGCCGGGCAAATTTTGCTACTGGTGATTTATGCCAAAAGCGTGCGTGCCAGCATTCCTGGCGCGGTGTTGAAACAAATTGAAGAGGTGCTGGACCATGATGACTGATGCACAACTGAAAGCCCGCGACGCCAGGCGTGATATGGGGGCCGAATTGCTGCAGTCGGTGCGTGAAATGAAGGCCGGCCAATGGGCACGCAAGACCACGTTTGCGCCGTTGGCCGATGGCAGCGTGCGCCGCACCGTGTTGCGCGCTGACGGCACGCTGGAAAAACAGGAGGTACTGGTGGGGCCGCAGTGGCAACTGATGGCGGCGCGGGCGCAGTCAGGTTTGTCGCAGTCCGAGTTTGCGCGCGCCACCGGGGTGTCAGTGCGCACGCTGCAAGAGTGGGAACAGGGCCGCAAGGTGCCCAGCGGGGCCGCGCAAAGCCTGCTCAAGCTGATCAGCCGCCACCCTGAGTTGTTGGCTGAATTGGCAAGCTGATTTCAGGCCAGGCGTTGACATGAGGCCGACCGACGTGCAGCGATGCAAGAACCTGGGCACCGTGAACGCCACGTTCGTTTGGCGGACTGCCCTGCCATCGCGCTGGATGCCTTGGCGCCGGCGACGGGGCCGCCATCTTCACTCATCAAACAAAAACGTCGACTCCTGGTAAAACCGCGCCGTCTTGGCCGCCACCTTCTGCTTCATCCAGTCGACCAGCCAAAGGTTCTTCTCGGCCAGGCTTTGCGGGCTGCGCAGCACCTCCAGCGGCAGGTTGATGCGCAAGGCGCGCCGCGGGATCAAGTGGCGGGTGACGCCAGCGGGCAGACAGGCGCCCACGCGGGCCAGCTCCATTACCTCGACCGGGGCAAAACGCGGGAACACGATCAAGGCGGTGGCGCCGTCATACAGGGGCAGCAGTTCGTCCAGGTGATCGGTGTTGGCGCGAAAGATGCGCGCCTCGCTCTTGTAGGCATTGACCACCTCGTTGAGACAGTTGTTGCAGGCGTGCAGGTCACCGCGGCATTCGATGACCCAGACTTCGCGCTGTGTCGTTTGCACAAAGGCCACGATGTCGCGCCGGGCCAGCAGGGCGCGGGCTTGCATCAGGTCGGTCTGACGCAGGGACGCGCAGTCCAGCGCGCGCAGCAAGTCCAGCAAGCGCTGGCCTTCCATGCCCTTGATCAGATGGTGCCAGGTATCCAGCACCAGCTCGGGGTCTTCGTAGTCCACCACCTGCGCGGCAATGTGGGCAATGCCCAAGGCGCGCAGAACAGTGACGCGGTTGGCGCCATCCAGCACCACGTAACGCTGTTGTGCTTCGCCGCCGCCGTTGGCCGGGATCGGCGCGACGATCGGCGGATTTTTGAGCACGCCTTCGAGTTGCAGGCGTTGCAGCAGCGGCTCGCTGCGCTGCGCGTCGTGCTGCTCGTGCAGCAACATATGGACCAGCGGCAACACTTGCAGCGTGGGCATTTCGGGTTGGCGTTGGTGCGTGTTCATGCGGACTCCCCCTGTTGGTTCAAACCCTCATGGCGCTCTGGCCCTGGCCAGGCTGGGCCGCAGCAGCACCCCGGCAAAGCACAGCAAATACAGGCCAAACGCGCCCGCCCACAGCAGCGCGGCCAGCAGCAACACGGCCACGCCCAGGTGGTGCACGGTATAGGCCAGGCGCAAGAGGGTGGCGGCCAGCACCAGGGCGTAGGCGGTTTTCATGACGCCGGGCGCGCGCAGCGGCCGCCCGGTGTGGCGCAGCACCACACGGGTCATCAGGCCCAGCATGGTCAGGCCCAGCGCGCCCAGCGTGAACACGTGCAGCCAGGCGTCGGGCGGCACCCGCACGGGGAACACCGCCGACAGGCCACGCAGGGCAATGGCGGCAATCAGCATCACGTAACCCCCGTGCAGTGTCCACAGCAGCGGCTCGGCCGTGGTGCGCCAGCCGCGCCAACGCACGCAACGCCACGCGTGCAGACCACAGGCCAGCGCGGCCGCAGCCGCCATCCAGTGTGGGCCGGCTTGCGCTAAATCAGCAGCGGCGAACAGCACCATCGAGATGGCGGTGGCGATCTCCAGCGGCACCAGGATGGCGCCACAAGTCTCACCGCGCTGGCCCAGCCAGTTGCGCGTGAAGGCCGGTGTCAGCAGTCCGCCGTAAAGCGAATACAGAAACGCCAGCGCGTGCAAACCCAGCACCAGACCGAAGCTGGCGTCAGCCACGCTGCCACGCAGCAGCGCAAGATGCACCAGCAGATTGCCCAGTGCCAGCGCCAGCAGCGGTGGCAGCGTCCACAGAAACAGGCGTTGGCGCGCCCAGGCCAGGGTGGGCCACAACATGGCGCACAGCACCGGCACCAGCGCACAATCGACTAGCAGCACCAGAGCCGGTGGCAACCAGGGGGCCCCCCACCACGCCAGGCGCCCAGCCAGCCACAGGCCGGCGAGCAGCATCAGTGCGCGGCCACGCAGCTCGGTGCCGCCGGTCCAGCCGGGCAAGGCGGTGAGCAACACGCCGCAGACGATGGCGGTGGCAAAGCCATACAAAAGCTCATGCGCGTGACCCAGCGCCAGCGCCGCGCTGTCCAGGGGCCAGCCGCCGAAACGCGCCGCCACCCACAGCAGCAGTGCCAACGGCCCGTAGGCCGCACCCATCAGGAAGAAAGGCCGAAAGCCGCTGGACCACAAGCCCTGCGGCACGCTGCTCACGCCAGCACACCCTGTGCCAGCAGCGCCGTGATGTCGGCATCAGCGTAGCCCGCCTCGCTCAGCACGTTGTGGGTGTGGGCGCCGTAGTGCGGGGGAAAGCTCAACTCGGCGCGCGCGCCCATCAGGTCCACCGCCATCGGTGGAAGGCGCAGCGTGCTGGCATCGGGCAGGGTAGTGCGGGTCAACTTGCCCTGACGCTCAAGCATCTCGCGCACCTGGGCCACATCCTGAATACGGGTGGCGGGAATGGTGGCGCCGGCCAGGTCGCGCAGCAGCGCGTCCGTCTGGTACTGCATCGTGACCGCCGCCATGTCGCGGTAGAGGGTGTCGCGTTGCTGCCCCCGCCCCTCGTTGGTCGCGCGCACGGTATTGGCCACGCTGGCGAATCGGGGGATGGCGGTCAGGCGCTGCCACTGCACGTCGCTGCCGATGGCCAGGTAGACAAAACCGTCTTGCGTCGGGTAGACGTTGGTCGGAATGAACTTGCGGTGCTCGTTGCCCGAGCGCGTGATTTCGCTGTCCTGGCAGCCCATGTCGAGCAACGGCAACAAGGTGATCAGCCACGAGGCGGCCACCTGCAGCATGGAGACATGAATCTCGCGGCCCTGGCCGGTCTCGGCACGCTCCAGCAGGGCCAGCAGCACGCTGGAATACAGCTCGTCGCCCGACTTCAAATCAATCACCGGAATGCCGGTCAGCATCGGCGGGCCATTCGGGTCGCCGGTGACTTCCATGTAGCCGGCCATGGCCTGGATGACCGGGTCGTAGCCCGGCGCGTCGGGCACCTGCGGGCCTTGCGCCGAGATGCCGGCCCAGATCAGATCGGGCTTGGCGGCGCGCAAGGTGGCGTAGTCAATGCCCAGCGGCTGGTAGCGCGAAGGCACGGTGTTGCAGCAGAACACGTCCACGTTCAGGGCTTGAATCAGCCGCTGCAGGACCTGTTGGCCACGCGGGTCTTTCAGGTTAAGCGCAATCGCTTGCTTGCCGACGTTGGGCGCGATGAAGTAACTGCGCCGGTCGTCGCCACCACCCATGCGCGAGCCGATATAGCGGTTCGGGTCACCCGGCAGTCCGCCGCCGCTACGGGTAGCCTCAATGCGGATCACGCGCCAGCCAAGCTGTGCAAAACGCAGGGTGGCATAGGGCAGCGACAGCGCCTGCTCCATTGAGAGCACGGTGCGGGATTTCATGCGGCCTCGCGCGCCGTCTTCAACGCCCGGTAGACCTTCTCCGGCGTGAAAGGCAACTCGCGTAGCCGCACGCCGGTGGCGTTCTCGATCGCGTTGGCGGTGGCGGCCGCAATGCAGATCGCTGGCGCCTCACCCACACCCTTGGCGCCCTGCGGACCCTCGCCATCCATGGTCTCGATGAAGTGCACGTCCATCTCCGGGATCTCGGGCGCGGTGATGAGCTTGTAGTCCCGAAAGCCCGGGTTGCGCACGCGGCCGTTTTCCACCATCAGCTCCTCGGTCATGGCGTAGCCCTGACCCATGACGATGCCGCCTTCGATCTGACCCTCGATGCCGGTGCGATTCAACACCCGGCCCACATCGTGCGCGGCGGTGACCTTGACGATTTTGACGATACCGGTGAGCGTGTCCACCCCCACCTCCACCACCTGCGTGGCCCAGGCGTAGGCGGCAGACACGTCGCCCTTGAACTGTTTGTCCTGGTGTTTGGACGGTGGCTCGTAGTAGAAGGTGGTGGTGACCAGCTCGGCCTTGTCGGAGAAGTGCAGCGAGCGCATCAACTTGGCCAGACTCATCACCACTTCGCCGCTGTCGGCCTTGACGATGTGGCCGCCGCGCAGCTCGATGTCGCCCTCCACCAAACCGCTGATCCGTGCGGCGGCTGCCAACAGCTTGGTGCGTGCCTTGCGCGCCGCGCCAATCGCCGAATTGCCGCCTATGAAGGTGGTGCGGCTGGCGTGCACCCCGACGTCCCAGGGGGTGATGTCGGTGTCGTTGTTGACCACCGTCACGGCCTCCATCGGCAGGCCCAGTTCTTCGCACACCAGTTGCGCCAGCACGGTCTCGGAACCCTGGCCGATCTCGGAGGCGCCGGTCAGCAAGGTCACATGCGCAAAATCGTCGATCTTGAGTATCGTGCCGCAACCGTCGCTGGGGTAAATCTTGGCGCCACCGCCCACGTGCAACATCGACGCCATGCCCACGCCGCGCTTGTAACGACCCGGCAACTTCTGTGCGGCCAGCGCGGCGGCGTGTTTCTCGTGCCAGTGCGACGCCTCTGCGGCGGTGCTCAGGCACTGTTTGAGGCCACAGGTCTTGAAGTGCATACCCTGGCCGGACACTTCGCCGGGGTCTTGTGCATTCTTCAAACGCATGTCCAGCGGGTCCATGCCGAGTCGGTGCGCCATCTCGTCGATCTGCTGCTCCACCGCAAAGGTGGCCTGTAGGTTGCCATAGCCGCGAAACGAACCGGCATAGGGGTTGTTGGTGTACACCGCCAGCGTGTGGTACTTGCAGTGCGGCACACGGTACAGCGAGGAGATGGTCTGCATCATCACAAAGGGCGTGGTAGCGCCCCAGGAGGTGTAGGCGCCGTTGTCGTGCAGGGTCTCGCACTCGCGGAAAGTGAAGGTGCCGTCCTTCCTGGCGCCGCTGCGCAGGCGCAGCAGCACCGGCTGGCGCGTGGGCGAGGCGATGAACTCTTCCTCGCGCGAGAACACCAGCTTGACCGGCCGGTCGGTGGCCTTGGCCAAAAACACGGCGATCGGCTCAAACGGGTAGATGTCCAGCTTGGAGCCAAAGCCACCGCCAATCGGTGGCTGGATGATGCGAATGCGGCTCGGGTCCATGTCCAGGATTTCGGCGAACTCGCGCTTGTGCAGAAACGGCACCTGGGTGTTGCTGTGTAAGGTGAGGTTGCCGCGCGAGTCGAACTCGGCGATCACACCCGACACACCCATGCAGCAATGCGTGACGTAGTGCAGGCTGAACCAGTCCTCCACCACCACATCGGACTCGGCCTCGCCCTGCACGATGTCGCCATGGGCGTAGTCAAAGGTCATGGCGACGTTGTGGCGGTGCGCCTCGGCGCCGCTGGCCTCACCCGCCTTCAACGAGTCATGCGGCGCGGCCGGGGGCACCTTCTCGTCGTGGATCACCGGCGCACCGGCCACCAATGCCTGGCGCGGGTCGGTGATCGCCGGCAGGTCTTCGTACTCTACCTCGATCAGCTTCAAGGCCGCCTCGGCAATCTCGGCACTGTCGGCGGCCACGGCGGCGATCTCGTCGCGGTAGCTGCGCACCTTGTCGGCCTTCAGCGGCAACTGGTCCTTGCCGACACCCAACGGGCGCTGATAGGGCACGTCGGCGGCCGTCAGCACCGCATGCACACCGGGCAGCGCGCGGGCACGGCTGGTGTCGATGCGGATGATGCGCGCATGCAGCCGGGTGGAACGCAGAATCATGCCGATCAGTTGCCCGGGCAGGTTCAGGTCGTGCACATAACGCGTCTTGCCACTGGCCTTTTGCGGCGCATCGAGCTTGTTGATGCGCTGTCCGATGAGGGTGGATTTTTCAATAACTTTCATTGGGGCACTTCCGTTAGCGTGAAAGACCGTCGTCATTGCGAACGCAGTGAAGCAATCCATGACTTCCGACTGCATGGATTGCCACGTCGCTGCCGCTCCTCGCAATGACGAATACCGCGCGGCAAGCCACCTCTGCGGCACACGATGATGGATCGCCGCGCTACGCTCGCGATGACGGGGGACTTGCCGCGCCGGGCTCGCAATGACGAGAGCAATTGGCGACGTCTCACGTTTGCTTCTCCGCCACGGCCACGATGGCGTCGATGATCTTCACGTAACCTGTGCAGCGGCACAGGTTGCCTTCGATGCCGCGTGCGATCTGGTCGCGCGAGGCGCCGGGCGTCTTTTCCAACAGGTGGGTGGCCTGCACGATCATGCCGGGCGTGCAAAAGCCACACTGCACCGCGCCGCAATCCACAAAGGACTGCTGCAGCTTCTCGCCCAGCGGATGCTTGGCCAGCCCTTCGATGGTGATGAGTTCGCGGCCATCGCAGTCCAATGCAAACATCAGGCACGCGTTGCTGGACAGCCCGTCGACCAGGATCGAGCAGGCGCCGCACTCGCCTTCGCCGCAGCCGTATTTGGTGCCGGTCAAGCCCAGCACGTCGCGCAGCATGGCCAGTGCCGTCATCTCGACGCTCACGGTGGCGCGGCTTTTCACGCCGTTTAGCGTGAAAGTGATGTCACGTTTGAGATTCATCTTGCAGCATCCTTAGGGTCATGTTGTGCACCAATTCGCGGCGGTACCAGGCACTGGCGCGCACGTCGTCGATCGGGTGGACTTCATCGCGGGCCGTGGCCGCCACGGTCTGCATGGTGCGCTCATCGAGAGTCTGGCCTTCCAGCACGGCTTCGGCACCTTTGCAGCGCATCGGTGTCGCGGCTACCGCGCCGTAGGCTAGGCGCACGTCGGTCAAGGTTTGCCCCACGCGCACGCCGCCGATGCCAATCGAGATCGCCGAAATGTCCAGCGCCGGGCGCGTGCCGAACTTGTAGAAGCGCCCGACAAAACCTGGCTTGGGGATCGGCAGCCACAGCGCCGTCACCAGCTCATGCGCGCTGCGCAGCGTTTTGCCGGGGCCGGTGACGAACTCGGCCAAGGGCACGCGGCGTGTTTGCACGCTGCCGTTGGGCTTGCTCTGCAATTCCACCTGTGCATCGAGTACCAACAGCGGCACCAGCGTATCGCCGGCCGGCGACGCATTGCAAACGTTGCCGCCAAGCGTGGCGCTGTTGCGCAACTGGTCGCTGGCAAAGTGGTCGCAAGCTTGCAGCAGGATGTCGAAGTGCTGCTTGATCAGCGGGTCGCGCTGCAAGTCGCTGATGGTGCACAGGGCGCCGATACGCACACCCTCACCGTCAGGCTCGATGGTGTGCAGTTCGCCAATGCGCCGGATATTGAGCAGGGTGCTACCGAGCTTGGTGCGCCCGGCGTGCGATTGCACCATCAGGTCGGTGCCGCCGGCCAGGATGGTGACATCCTTGGCGCGCAAGTGCTCCAAGGCTTCGGGGAGTGTCTGGGGGGCCCAGTACTGTTCAATAGACATTGACCGGCTCCTGGTAGTGCCCGAAGACGCCGGTGAGCACCTGGGTGATCTCGCCCACGCTGGCGTAGGCCTTGACCGCCTCCACCACTGCCGGCATCACATTGGTGCCGCTGCGGGCGGCCTGCTGCACGGCTTGCAGGGCTGTCGCCACGGCGGCGGCGTCACGCGTTTGCCGCACCTCGTTCAGGCGCGTCACCTGCGCCTGCGCATCGGCCAGGTTGTAGGGGTGGAACTCAACCTGCGGGTCTTTCTCTTCGATCTTGTAGCAGTTGACGCCGACCTTGCGGAAAGTACCGGAGTCAATGTCGAGCTGGCGCTGGTAGGCTTGGCGCGACACGTCGGCCTGCACTTCGCCGCTGGCCACCAGCTTCTTGATGCCGCCGCGCGCGTCCACATCGGCCATCACGCGCTCCATGTCGGTGCGCATCTGGTTGGTCAGGGTCTCGATGTAGTAGCTGCCACCCATCGGGTCAACGGTGTCGCACAGGCCCATCTCTTCGATCAGCAATTGCATGGTGCGCAGCGAGATGCGCTGGGCGTACTCGCTGGGTATGGTGTAGGCCTCGTCGTAGCAGCACAGCGCCATGGTCTGCGCGCCTGAGAGCGCGCTGATCAGCGCGTAGTAGGCGCCACGCACCACGTTGAGTTCGGGTTGCTCGAAAGTCAGGCCGCCGCCACCACCACCGGCGATCATGCGCAGCCACATCGAGCCGGGCTTCTTGGCATCGTACTGCTCATGCATGATTTTGGCCCACAGGCCACGACCGGCGCGGAATTTGGCGACCTGCTCGAACAGGCTGCCGAAGATGTTGAAGTTGAAGGACAGGCGCCCGGCAAACTCGTCCACCGACAGGCCACGCGCGATCACCTCGTCGGCATAGGCCTTGGCGATGCAAAACGCATAGGCCATCTCCTGCACCGGGTTGGCGCCGGACTCGCGGATGTGGTAGCCGCAGACTGATACCGGGCTGTACTTGGGCGCGTGCTGGGCGCAGTATTCGATGGTGTCGCCCACCAGCTTGATGGAGGGCTGGACGGGAAAGATCCAGGTGCCCCGGCCAATGAATTCCTTGAGGATGTCGTTCTGCGCCGTGCCGCGCAGGCTCTTCAAGTCAAAGCCGCGCCGTTCCGCCATCGCCAGGTACATGGCGATCAGCACCACCGCCGCGCCATTGATGGTGAGCGACACCGTGACCTTGTCCAGATCGATGCCGTCAAACGCAATCTCAAAGTCGCGCAGGGTGTCGATGGCCATGCCGACGCGGCCGACCTCGCCGTCGGCCAAAGGGTCGTCTGAATCCAGCCCGCATTGGGTGGGCAGATCGAAGGCCACGTTCAGGCCGGTCTGGCCGTTGGCAATCAGGTACTTGAAGCGCTGGTTGGTGTCCGCCGCGTTGCCAAAGCCAGTGTACTGGCGCATGGTCCAGGGCTGCTTGCGGTACATCTCGGCGTGGATGCCGCGTGTGAACGGGTAGGCGCCGGGCTGGCCCAGCATGGCGTCGCCGCCGCTGGCTTGCACATCCTGCGCGGTGTAGAGCTGCTGGATCTCGATGCCAGATTCATTGACCACCTTGCGCTGCGCGGTCTTCAGACGATCATTCATGGCACGCTCCTGTATTTGAGACTTCCAATCTCACGACGACGTGGCACGCGAGGTAGCGTAGCGTTGTCATTGCGGGCTTGACGTGCCCCCTTGTCATTGCGGGTTTGACCCGCAATCCATGCCTCGCCTGCCAACACCCATGCCGGGAGCCATGGATTGCGGCTCGGGGGCCGCAATGACAACCCCTCCCTGTCATTGCGGGCTTGACCCGCAATCCATGCCTCGCCCTGCAAGGTGCCTGATGGGCACGGTGGATTGCGGCTCGAGGCCGCAATGACAGCCAAACCCAGTGCGCCCATCATGAGGCTTGCCCGGTGCTGGACGCAGCACTCTGTTGCACAGCGTTTTCGACAAAGGCGGTGATTTCATCCAGCTTGGAGCCGGTCTGAAAGACACCGCTGAAACCCATCGCACGCAAGGCGTCGTGGTCCTGGCGCGGGATGTTGCCGCCAATCATCCAGACCTTGCTGCCAAGACCTGCCTGCTCCAGCAAGGGTTTCAACTTGGCGCAAAACGCCAGGTGGGAGCCGGCCATGCTGGACAGGGCGATCACGTCGGCGCCGGTGTCCAGCGCGGCTTTGGTGACCGCTTCCGGGGTCTGGCGCAGGCCGGTGTAGGTGACATCAAAACCGGCGGCCTTCATGGCCTGCACCACCACCTTGGCGCCCTGGTCGTGGCCGTCCAATCCGGGCTTGGCCAGCAGCACCTTAATAGGGCGTCCGCGATCCGTTGAGGACAGAGCTTGGTCGCTTCGCGACGCTGCGGTCTGTCCCGCAAGGACTGATGTTGTCATGGTTTCACCTCGACATTTCCTTGGCGATGATCATTTTCAGAATCTCACTGGTGCCGCCACCAATCAGGGTAAAGCGCACATCGCGCAGGTAGCGCTGCACCGGGTAGTCCATGGCGTAGCCGTAAGAGGCCAGCACACGCGCGGCCTGGTCACATACGCTGGCCGCCGTCTCGCTGGCAAACAGCTTGGCCATTGCCGCCTGTTGGTGGTAGGGCTTGTCGGCATCGCGCAGCCAGGCGGCGCTGTAGACCAGGTGCGTGGCAGCTTCCAGCGAGGTCGCCATCTCGGCCAGCTTCATCTGGATCGCCTGAAAGCGGTTGATCGGTTTGCCAAACTGGCTGCGCTCGGCCGCATAGCGATTGGCCTCGGCCAGCGCGGCGTAACCCACGCCCAAGGCCATGGCACCGGTGATGATGCGAATCTCGCCCAGGGTCTTGCGCAGGTGGCCCTCGCCGTCGCCCTCTTCCTTGGACAGGCGGTGGCTGTCGGGCACAAAACAATCCATCAGCGCCACTTCCGAGGTGGGCAGCGCCCAGACCCCCATCTTGTGAATCTCGCGCCCGACCGTGAGGCCCTTGAAGTCTTTCTCCACCAGAAAGATGGTCAGCTTCTTCTCCTCGCCGGCCCGGGCGAACACGGTGAAGAAGTCGGCCACCGGGGCCGAGGTGATCCAGGTCTTCTGGCCGTTGATGACGTAACCACCGTCGACCTTGCGCGCGGTGGTAGCGATCGACCCCAAATCGGAGCCGGCATTGGGCTCGGTCATGCAGATGGCGCCAATCTTCTCGCCGCGTAGCGCTGGCTTGAACAGGCGCTCCACGATGTCGGCATTGCCCAGCATGTGCAAAAACTTTGTACCCATCAGCGACTGCATCGCCACCGCGCCGGCCAGCGACATTGAGCCACGCGCCACCTCCTGCAACGCCAGGCAGAACTCACTCAGGGCCATGCCGCTGCCGCCCACCGCTTCGGGGTAACGCATGCCGAAGAACCCCAAATCGGCCAGCTCCTTGAACAGGGCATGCGGGAAGGCCCGCGCCTCGTCCAGCGCGGCCGCTTGCGGCGCGATGCGTTCGTCGCAAAAGCGCGCGAAATTGTCGCGCACCGCGCGCTGCTCGGGGGTCAGTTCGAAGTTCATGGCTGATTGCTCCGCGCGATGTCGATGTCGATGTCTGCGCCTGCCGCAGGGCGTTTTGCCGGGGGCCTCATGGTGCCAAACGCGCACAAATCGGCCCCCAGCAAAATGCCCTGCGGCGAAGCGAAGGTGGTGGTGCGCAACGACGGAAAACCAGCGCGCAGCCGCGCCGCCTTGGTATTGGAGTCGCCGCGCGCCCATCCGCTGCCACCAAACCAAGCACAACATGGGTTCATACCGATGACCCTACCGAAGACAACGGACCTCGCAAGGCCTGCTCCACCTCCGCCGCCGCCATGCCGTAGTCGCGCTCAGCAGCCTCTCGCGAAATGACACCGTTGCGCACCTCCTGCGCCAGCAGCGCCCGGTCGCGCAGCAACGGGTCGCCATAACCACCACCACCGCTGGCCACCTGGTGGTAGACGGTACCCAGCGGCACACCGGTGATCAGGTCCTTGTTCTTGGGCACCACGGTCTGGCCGTCGGGGTAGTGCAGGCGGATGAAGTTCAGGCCTGCGTCCTTGCCGCCAAACAGGCCAAAGGCGGGCTCGAAATCACCATCACCAAAGGTCACCAGTTGGGTGTCGGGCGAGCCAATCCGAAAGATGGTCTCCACCCCCAAGCCGCCACGCCACTGCCCGGCGCCGGCCGAGTCGGCCAGCAGCTCGTGCTTGATGAGTGTGTGGGGCGTCTGCTGCTCGAACATCTCGTAGTCCTGGTCCAGCACGCCACCGGATGCGTCGATCATGCCGATGTGGTCGTAGCCGTCGGTGCCCCGCATCGCGCCGGAGCCGCCCTTGAGGCCCATGAAGCCGATGTCCACGTATTTCTCGTTGGTACGCGGGTCGATGCCGGTGGTCAGCGACGCCAGCAGGTTGTTCCAGCCGGCCGTCACGCGCTCCGGCATCACCGGTGCCAAGGCGCGCTGAATCGCATCGGCGTTGGGTGGGCAAAGGTGGTTGCCAAAGGTGGTGGCCTTGGGGTAGGCGGCGTTGAGGAGGGTGCCCTCGGGGATGATGATCTCGATCGGCTGCACCATGCCTTCGTTGTGCGGAATGTCGGGGTTGACCATCTGCAACAAGGTCAGGATGGTGGCCGAGGCACTGGAGGTGAAGGTGCCGTTGACAAAGCCGTTGGTCTGCGCGTCGGTGCGCGAGTAGTCGAACTTGATGGTCTTCTCGCCCACCGTGATATCGACGCGGATGGTGAACTTGGAGCCCACGTGGCGCCCGTCGTAATAGACATAGCCTTCGCCCGAATACTGGCCCTGCGGAATCTTGGCGATCTCGGCCTCCATCATCTTGCGGGTGGCCTCGAACAGCGCTTGCTTGTGCGCCTGAAAGCTCGGCACGCCGTACTTCTTGAGCAACTCCAGCATGCGGCGCTCGCCCACGGTGCAGGCGCCCATTTCGGCCTTCATGTCGTGTTGCACGATGTCCAGCCGCACGTTGGCGAAGATCAGGCCCCAGACGTCCTTGCGTAACTTGCCGCGCTCCACCACCTTAACTGGCGGAATGCGCAGCGCTTCTTGCCACACCTCCACCGCATTCGGGTTGTAGCCGCCGGCCACGTTGCCACCAATGTCGGCCTGGTGGCCTTTGACTGCTGTCCACGCCACCAGTTCGCCGTCAAGGAACACCGGCTTGAAGGCGGCCACGTCGTTGTTCTGGTTGCCCAGGCTGAACACGTCGTTGTGAAAGATCACATCGCCGGGGTAGAGCTCATCGCCAAAGAATTCTTTGATGTATTTACAGACCGGCGCCAGCGAGAAGGCCAGGATCGGCAGGTTTTCGGTCTGCTCCAGCATGTTGCCATCGGCGTCGTACAGGCCGGTGACGTAGTCCTTGGCCTCGCACAGAATGGGCGAGCGCGTGGTCTGCGCCATCGAGATGCTCATCTCGTCGGTGATCGCCTTGAAGGATCGCGCAAACACCGACAGCAGGATCGGGTCTATTTTGGTCATGGGCGCACCTGTAGGTGGCTGTCGTCCCGCCGTAGGCCGGGATCCTCCCGATGCTGACGCACTGGATTGCGGGTCAAGCCCGCAATGACAGGGAAGTGGCTGTCATTGCGGCCTCGAGCCGCAATCCACCGCGCCTCGCCAAGCACCGTGCTGGGTCGGCATGGATTGCGGGTCAAGCCCGCAATGACAAGGGCGGAAGTTCTCATGCCACAGCCTCCTCTTTGAAACACGACGCCACCAGATCCTCGCGTCCCTTGGCGTACAGGGCGAACGAGCCCAGCGCGTCGACCACGCAGTCGTACGCGTTGCTGATAAAGATGGCCGTGGTCTCCTGCTCGATCATGGCCGGCCCCTGCACCCGGTTGCCGTGCGCCAGACGGTGGCCATCGAACACCGGCACGCTGGCGAAAGCCTTGGTCTCGGGGATGTAGACCGCGCGCTCGCCCTTGATGGCGTGGGCGCTGTCGGTGCCGGCCCAGGGCTGCTCGCGGTAGGTCGGTTTGGTGGTCAGGCCCACCGCCTGCACCCGCACGTTGATGATCTCGATGGGCGTGTTCTCCTGCGCCAGCGAGTAGCCGTACAGGCGGTTGTGTTCGGCGTGGAAGGCCTGCGCGATGGCGCCTGCATCCCGCGCGGCCAACAGCTCTGCCGGCACGGCGAACGACACCTCGTGGTACTGCTTGATGTAGCGGCAATCAAACCGAACTTCGTGGCGGCGTTGGCTGGCTTCGATGCGCTCGCTGTCAAGCTGGCGCGCGCCGTCGCTGCGCATGTCGTCAATCATGGCCTGCAGGCGGCTCCAGTCGATGGCTTGCAGGCGCGACACGAAGGTGCGCACGAAGTCGTGCTTAAGTTCACTGAGCAGCATGCCAAAGGCGCACAACACCGACGATTCGCGCGGCACGACCTGTAGCGGAATCTCCAACTCGTTGCAGATCAGGCAAGAGTGGATCGGCCCGGCGCCGCCGGCCGGAATGTAGGGGAACTCGCGCGGATCGAAACCACGCTTGATGGTGACCTCGCGCACGCCCTGGGCCATGTTGTTGCATGCCACGCGGTACATGCCGGCGGCCGCTTCTTCAATCGACAGGCCCATCGGTTTGGCAATGTGTTCCTCGATCGCGGCACGCGCCGCGGCCACGTCCAGCCGCATCTTGCCGCCGGCAAAAAAGCCGGGGTCGAGGTAACCCAACACCACATTGGCGTCGGTGGTGGCGGGCAGGCGACCGCCCTTGCCGTAACAGGCCGGGCCCGGATCGGCTCCGGCGCTGTGCGGCCCCATGCGCAGCATGCCGCCCTGGTCCAACCAACCAATCGAGCCACCACCGGCGCCGATGGTATGGATGTCGAGCATCGGCAGCGCGATCTTGTGGCGCGCAATCTCGCCGTCGTTCTTCACCAGCGGGGCGTCCACCGCCACCGAGGCCTCAAAACTGGTGCCACCCATGTCGGTGGTGATGCATTGGTTCTGACCGTGCGTGCGCACATAGAACAGGCCCGCCACCGGGCCACCGGCCGGGCCGGACAGCAGGGTGAGTGCCGCCTTCTCGCGCGCCAGTTGCGGCGAGATCACGCCGCCGTTGGACTGCATGATCAGCAGCAGGCCCTTGAAGCCGATCTCCTTGAGGCGCCCCACCAACTGGTCCAGGTAGTGGTTCAGCTTGGGGCCAACATAGGAGTTGAGCGCGGTGGTGCTGACACGCTCGTAGAAACGAATCGAGGGCAACAGATCGGTGGAGACCGACAGGTAGGCGCCAGGCAGTTCGGCGCGCACCAGCGCGGCGGCGGCCTGCTCGTGTGCTGGGTTGGCAAAGGAATTCATGAAGCAGATCGACACCGCCAACACGCCCTCGGCCTTGAACAGCGCCACGGCGCGGCGCACTTCGTCCAGGTCAAGTGCCTGCGTCTCCTGGCCGGCACGGTCCAGCCGCCCGGCCACCCCGACGCGCAGATAGCGCGGCACCAGCGGCGCCACGTTGGTGTAGCGGTTGTTGTACTGCTCCTCGCGGATGCCGCGGCGCATCTCCAGCGCGTCGCGCACGCCCTCGGTGGTCAGCAGGCCACTCTTGGCGCCGGTGCCGGTCAGCGTGGCGTTGGTGGTGACGGTGGTGCCGTGCACGATGGTGGTGATGCTGGCGGCAAACTGCTCCAGCGTCTGTGGCGGGTCTTGTGCCGCCGCCATGTCGCGCAGGCCATTGACCACCGCAATCGACGGGTCGGCCGGCGTGGACAGCGACTTGAAGATAAGCGGGTCTGCGCCATCGCGGGTGAGCACGAAGTCGGTGAAGGTGCCGCCTACGTCAATGCCGATCTTGAGTGTCATGGCTGACTCCTTATGGTTTCGTCATTGCGAGCGCAGCGCGGCAATCCATGGCGGTGTCCGAATTGCATCGCAATGCGGCTTTGAGCTTCTCGCGCTGCAGCTTTCCCAACGCGGTGCGCGGCAGGCTGTCGAGCACGACCACTTCGCGCGGCAGCTTGTAGCGGGCCACGCGTCCTTCAAGCAGCGCGTTGACCCGCTCCGCGGTCATGGCTTGCCCAGGTTTGGGCACCACCACCGCCACCACCGCCTCGCCCCAGCGCTCGTGCGGGCGACCGACCACCGCCACCTCGGCGAACTCGGCGCTGGCGTTCAGGATGTTTTCCAACTCGGCGGGGTAGATGTTCTCGCCGCCAGAAATGATCACGTCCTTGCAGCGGCCGTCGACGTACAGGAAGCCCTCGGCGTCTTGGTGGCCCACGTCGCCACTGCGGTACCAGCCGTCCGTCAACGCCGCCTGCGTCTCGGCGGGTTTGCGCCAGTAGCCCTTCATCACATTGGGGCCGCGCACCCAGATCTCGCCACTGGCACCCGGCGCGACATCCTGCCCAACGTCGTCCACCAGGCGCAGCTCGCAATGCAGGGCCGCCTTGCCGACCGAGCCCGGATGCAGCGGCGCATCCGCCGCCCGCTGGTAGGCGGCAATCGGGCAGGTCTCGGTGGCGCCGTAGACCTGCAACAGCGGCACGTCGGCGCGCTGGTGCTGGCGGTAGGCGCTCGCACCAATGATGGTGGAGCCGGTGGTGATGGCGCGCAGACTTGGCGCCTTGAGCGTGGCCCAGCGCGGATCGGCCGCCAGCAGGTCGAGCTGGGCCGGCACCAGCACGGTGAGCGTGACGCCCTGCGTTTGCAGCGCGTCGATCACGGCGCCGGGCTCGAAGCGCGGGTGCACGATGACGTTGGCGCCGGCATGCAGTGCCGGCAGGGTCTGGATGTTGAGCCCGCCCACGTGAAACAGCGGCAGGCTGGTCAGCACCACGTCCGCGCTGGTCATGTCATGCATGTGGGCGCTGTTAACCGCGTTGAAGAACAGCGCCTCCTGGGTCAGCACCACGCCTTTGGGTTGACCGGTCGAGCCGGAGGTGTAGCACAGTAGAACTGGCGACTGCGGCGTGCTCACGGATGCGGCCGGGGCGTGCGCACGGGTCGCTCGGGCGGTGGACACTGCGCTGGCTTGCGCTCCGTCCCAGGTCTGCCAGCCCAACGGTGCCGCGCCAACCGCGATCCCACGCATGCCGCTGAGCACCTCACCCAACGCAGCGGTGGCCTCGACAAACGGCGGCTCGACCACCAGCACACGCGGCTGGCAATCGGTCAACATGGCGCGGTGCTCGGGCTGCGCCAAGCGCCAGGACAGCGGCACGAACATCGCGCCCAGGCGCGCACAGGCAAACAGCAGAAGCAACTGCTCGGCACTGTTGTAGCCCAGGTGCGCCACCCGGTCACCCGGCACGACGCCCTGTGCGGCCAGCATGGCGGTGGTCTGGTCGATGCCGAGATGCAACTCGCGGTAGGTCCAGGCGCGCTCGCCGCAGCGCAGCGCGACCTTGGTCGGCGTGAACTGCGCGTGGCGTTCGATCCAGTGCGAGAGGTTCATAGTGACCTCGTCATGGTGATCTCGTCATGGCGAGGAGGCCCCCGCTCCCGTCATTGCGAGGAGGCGCAGCCGACGCGGCAATCCATCTTGGTGCGCCAGCATGGATCGCCACGGCCGGTCGGCCTCGCGATGACGGGCAACGGTGGTTTTCATGGTCGGTGCCTTGGTCAGCGCCGGTCCACCACGTCCAGCACCACCGCCATGGCCGAGTCGCCGGCGGCGCAGCCGGTGAACAGGCCGCGACCGCCGCCGCGCAGGGCTAGCTCTTCGATCAGCTCGATGATGGAACGGGTTCCCATGGGCGCCTGGGGGTGGCCCCAGACCAGCGAGCAACCGTAGTTGTTCATGTCGGCGGTGTTGACGCCCATCTGGCGTGCAAAGTACAAATCGTTCAACGCAAACGGGTTGTGGGTTTTGATGGCATCAATCTGACCGATGGCCAGGTCGGCCTGCGCCAGCGCACGCTGCGCCGCCGGCACCGTGGCCTCGGGCATGCGCGCCAGCCCCACGCGCGCCTGGCCAAAGCCGAGCAGGCGCACCGCGATCTTGGGGTTGCTGGACAGCGCCGCCGCGCGTTGGGGCGCGGCCACCAGAATGGCGGCGTTGCCGTCGGCCGGGTGCGTTTGCGCGCCAAAAGTGACGGTGCCGCCTAGGCGCACCGGCTGCAACTTGGCCAGGCCATCGGGGGTGGAGTGGCTAATGCCTTCGTCCCCCGGCAGCGTAGCCACGGTCTTGCGCAGGTTGGCGGCGGGCACCTCGAAGGGCAAGGTCATGAAACGGCGCAGAAAGGCCGAGTCGTCCTGCAAGGCGGTGCGGTACTGCGCTTCGCGACGCAGCACCAGCTCATGCTGTTCGGCGGTGCTAAAGCCGTGGTCGCGCGCGACGTTCTCGGCGGTCTCCAGCATGGCGTGGCCGCCCAGCGGGTCGCAGTCGAAGTTGCCCAGCACCCAGTCCTCGTGCGCGCCGGTGCCGCCCACGCCCTTGGGGTTGGGGTAATAGAGGTGCGGGCCATTGGAGGTGCGGTCGCAGGCAACGCCCAGCGCCACGCTGGCCATGCCGCTTTGCAGCTCTTGGGCACAGGCCAGCAGCACCCGAACGCCGGTGGCGCAGGCCTGCATCACAGTGGGGCCACCGACCTGCGCCAGGCCGGCCAGACCGGTGAGCCAGGGCAGGCCGTAGAAGGCGTGTTTTTGCGGTACCGACATGCCCAGCACGCCGTAGTCGATCTGCTCGGCGGCAATGTGACGGCGCGCCAGTTCCTGCTTGGCCACGTGCGCGGCGAACTCGATGCTGTGCAGATGCGAGAAGCTGCCCTGCCAGCGCACGAAGGGTGTGCTCCAGTAGGCGCCGTAAGGGATTTCCGCGTGCAGTGCCATGGTGCAGGGGTCCGGTTGGGAGAATCGGTGGCTGAGGTCGGCGGCGGGCGCTACGCGGACGGCACGTTTCCGTCTTCACGCGCCTCGCGTTCAATCTCGTCGAGTGCCAGGCGCAGGAACTTGCGTGCCGTCTCCAGGTGCTCGCTCATCACGCGCTGGGCTGCGGCTGGGTCACGTTTCCTGAGCGCCGCCAGGATGTTCCTCATACCGGTCAGTGCGGCCTTGCGGGCCGGCACGCTACCCAGCGTGAGCACCCGCAGGTAGCGCACATGGCCGGCGTAGAGGTCGATCGCGCGGTTCAGCCGGCTGTTGTGCACCTGGGCCTGCCAGGTCTGGTGAAAACGCGCATTGGCATCGCTAAAAGCCTCGGAGTCGTTGGCGGCGTCCGCTGCCTGCGCCTGCGCCAGCGCATCGGCCAACTCTTGCAGGGCCACCGACTCGGCCCCGACCTGGGCCACCAGCGCCAGCGCAGCGGGCTCCAGAATGCCGCGCAACTGGTAGATCTCGTCCACATCAGCGTCCGACAGGATCGGCACCATGAAGCTGCGCCCCTCCACCGCGATCAAGCCTTCGCTGAGCAGCCGCGCCAGCGCTTCGCGCACCGGCGTGCGCGACACGCCCAGGCGCAACGCCAGTGTGGCCTCTTGCAGCGGTTGGCCCGGCCGGATGACGTGGCTACCGAGGTACTCGCGCAGGGTCTTGTAAACCTGGTCGGCCAAGCCGACCGGTCGATTGATGGGGGTCAGATTGGTGGACATGGGGATGCTTCGCTAGACTGCACTTTGTGTTCGGTATACGATATACACGCAAGCCGCCAGTGTCAACCGCCGCGATCAAGAATCGCACCCAACCCTAGGGAAAGCCCCATGCCTGAGCACCCCAACAACCCGCTGCTGCAATCCCCGACGCGCCCACTGCCACGGCACGTGGCCATCATCGGCGCGGGCTCGATCGGCCCGGACATCGGCTACTACCTCAAAAGTGCGCTGCCCGCGCTGCAGCTCACGCTGATTGACATCAACCAAGGTGCGATTGATGCCGCGCTCAAGCGTTTTGCCGACTACGCAAAGAAAGCCCTGGCCAAGGGCAAGATGAACGAAGCCCAGGCGGCTGCGGTGCAGCAGGGCGTGCAGGGCAGCACCGACTACGACGCGCTCAAAGACTGCGACTGGGTGATCGAAGCCGCCACCGAAAACCTGGCGCTCAAGCGGCGCATCTTTGCCCAGGTGGAGGCACGTGTGGCGATGGATGCGGTCATCACCTCCAACACCAGCTCGCTGCCCGCCGCGCGGATCTTTGCCGAACTGAAGAATCCCGAACGCGCCACCGTGACGCATTTCTTCGCGCCCGCCTGGCGCAACCCTGCCGTCGAGGTGATTGACTGGCCGCATGCGGCACCCGAGCTGGTGGCCTGGCTGCGCTGGGTGTTCTGTAGCACCGGCAAAGTGCCGCTGCTGACCCGCGACGTACCCTGCTTCATGCTGGACCGCATCTTCGACAACTGGTGTAACGAAGCGGCACTGCTGCTGGACCGCGCTACCGCCGCGCAGATCGACACGGTAGCGGCCGAGTTTGTGCACGCCGGGCCCTTCTTCGTGCTGAACCTGGCACGCGGCAACCCGATCATCACCGAGACCAACACGCTGCAAGCCGATGAGGAGGGCGAACACTACCGCCCCGCCACCATCTTCCAGTCGGTGGACCACTGGCTGACGGTCGCGCCGGGCCAGCGCGTGGACGTCAGCACCGACACCGCCCGCGCCGTGCGCGAGCGACTGCTGGGCAGCCTGCTGTCGCAATCGGTCGATATTCTGGACCGTGGCATCGGCACACCGGCCGATCTGGACCTGGGCTGTGTCACCGCGCTGGGCTTCAAGGCCGGGCCGCTGGCGCTGCTGCGTGATATGCCCCATGCGGACGCGCAGCACATCCTCAAGCGCCTGGCGCTGGAGCGGCCCGGCATGCCGATGCCGAAGCGGACGCTGGCCGACTACCTGGACTTCGAGCGCCACGTGCTGGTAGACGATGTGCAGGGCGTCAAGGTCATCACGCTGCGCCGCCCGGAGGCACTCAACGCGCTGCACGACGAGATGACCGACGAGATTCTGGCGGTGATCCGCCGCTTCGAGAACGACCCGGCCGTAACCGGCTTCGTCATCATCGGCTACGGCACCAAGGCCTTCTGTGCCGGGGCCGACATTGGCCGTTTTGCGGACCTGCTGGGCGATAAAACGGCTGCAGCCCAATACGCACGCGACTGTTCGCGTTTGCTGGTGCACCTGGACGCCATGCACAAGCCGGTGGTGGCGGCGCTGAACGGCATGGCGCTAGGCGGAGGGTTTGAGCTGGCGATGCGCTGCCACGCGCTGGTGGCCATGGAGCAGGCGTGGATGCAGTTGCCCGAGGTCAGCTTAGGGCTCCTGCCAGGCATCGGCGCCATGGTGGTGCCCTACCGGCGCTGGCCGCAAGCCGCCGGCACCTTTCACGGCATGCTGCGCCGCTGCGACAAACTCAAGGCCAGCCAGGCGCTGGCGCTGGGCATGGTCGATGCCTTGGCCAGCAGCCCGGCGGAGCTGATCAGCCTCGCCGTGGCGCGGGTGCAGGCGCTGGCCAAGGGTCGCACCCGCATCCCAGACGGACCGGTGGCGCTGCCCGCCTTCGACTTGATGTCGCCCACGGCTGCAAATGGTTTGGCCCTGAGCCCGACCACGCTGGGCCTGATCGAGCGCGCCGTGCTGGAAGCGGCCCAAGCGCCCACCCTGAGCGCGGCGCTGGAAATTGGCTACCTGGCCTTCGGCGACAGCGCCTGCACGGCTGCCGCACGCGAAGGCATCGCCGCCTTTGGCGAGAAGCGTGCGCCGGACTTTGCGCGGGTGGGGTGAGGCAGCGCTAGCGGGGACGGCTTGCTGCGCCGGTCTGCCCTGCGCAGTAGGCAAAGCGACATAGACTCGGGCGAGTCGCAGCGGATCAGCCCCGCTGCCCGTCACCGTCACAAAAAATGTTTGAGATGCCACTGTCCGCGGCCTTCGCTGTCGTGTTGAGCTACCTGCTGGGATGCCTCAATGCCGGGTACTACTACGTCCGACTGGTGCACGGGAAGGACATACGGCTGGCAGGCAGTGGCACGGCCGGAGCCCGCAACGCTGGGCGGCTGTTTGGCAAGCGGGTCTTCGCGACGGTGTTTCTTGGCGACCTCGCCAAGGGTGCGGCCGCCGCCGCGATCGGGCTGTCCATCGGGCCGGAAGTCGGCGCCCTGTGTACCATTGCTGTCGTGCTGGGCCACATCTGGCCCGTTCAGCTTCAGTTTCGAGGGGGCAAAGGCATTGCCAGCGCATTGGGTGCCCTGCTGTTGCTGGCACCCTGGCTGCTTGCGTTGATGGCGCCGGCCTTCGTCGCCCTGAAGGCCAGTGGCCAATCATCGAGCCGCGCCGGCATTGCCGCCTTCTGGGTGGCCTCGGCAGGCTCCGCGCTGCTGTACGGCCGCGAGCAAGTTGGCGCCATGATCGTGCTGGCGCTGCTGCTTACCATCAGCCACCGGAGCAAGCTAAGGGAGGTATCTCGTCATGACTGAGTCATTGGTCTACAAACTTGCCAGCACGCCCGAGGAATTCGAGGCCATCCACCGCCTGAACTACCGCAGCTTCGTCGAGGAAATCCCACAACACGCGGCTAACCCGGAGAGACGGCTGGTGGATCGCTTCCATGGCGAAAACACCTACGCCATTTGTCTGGACGGCGAGCATCTGGTGGGCATGATTGCCGGCCGCTGCCAACGCCCATTTTCGCTCGACCAGAAGATTGACAACCTGGTCCAACACCTGCCACCCCACCGCAAAGTGGTCGAGGTGCGCCTGCTGGCGGTCGCCCCGAAGCACCGCAAGCAGGAGGTCTTCACACGGCTTGCGGGGGTGCTGGCGCGACACTTCCGTGCCGCCGGATGCGACCTGGCGATCATCTCGGGCACATTGCGACAAGTACCGCTTTACGCCCATCTGGGGTTCGAGCCCTTTGGTCAACCAGTGGGTAGTGGAGAGGCCACCTACCAGCCCATGTGCATGACGCTGCAACGATTCAAATCGCAGGCGAGCGCACTGCTCATCAAAGCCGGCGGCAGGCCGGTATCCCTGTTGCCCGGCCCGGTGGAGATTGCATCGAGCGTGACCTCTGCCTGGACGCGGTCTCGGCAGTGGGAATGCAGCCATGCGATTTGAGCGGTGTGCGCTTGGCCAGTGCCGTCGTGGCAAGGCGCTGGGGGCTTACTCCGGCTTGGCCATGATCTTCCACGATGGGCGATTGGACCGCAGCGGTCATCTGCCACGCTATCTCGATCTGGCGTCCTACGAAGACAGCGCCAGTGTGCCGTTCACACAGTCCTCGAATCTGTTGGCAGCGCTGGACGCCTCCATACAAAGTACCGACTGGCCGATGCGCTGGCGCCGCATCCGCGAGGCCGACGCGGCCCTGCATGAGGGACTTGAGGACGCCGGATTTCAGATCGTCGGTGCGCGCGAGCGGATGCCCGGCATCATGACTCTGGCCATACCCACGCAGATCAGCTCAAGTTTGCTGGCCACGTCGATGGCTCGACACGGCTACCTGCTGGCAGGGCACAGCAGCTACCTGCAAACGCGCAACTGGCTGCAAATTTGCCTGATGGGTCAATGGCAGGATGACTTGCTGGAAGTCCTGCCGAAGCAACTGGCACGGCAACTCAAGCGCGCAAGGGCTGTGGAAGTCTGACGGCATCCAGCACGGGAAGGGTGAATGGGCCTGCCTATTTGGCTCGCAAGTCCAGCCACGAATGCACCGGCCAGTCGCTGCGGTTTTGGCCCTGCGCGCCGCCAAAGATCACGCTTCCTCCCGCCACCACCGAGGGATGGTGGGCCGCAAAGTTCTTGAGTCCCTTGAAGTAGTCCGGGTTGACGGTGGCACCGGCCTTGATCTCGATGGCGTGCATCTTGCCGCCCGTTGGCAGCAGCAGATCCACTTCATTGCCTTCGGAATCGCGGTAGAAGTACATCTCGGCGCTCTCGCCGGCGTTCAGGCGGTCTTTCATGGCCTCCATGATGACAAAGTTCTCGAACAAACTGCCCCACAGCGGATCGCGCGCGACCTGGTCGGACGTGCGCAAGCCCAGCAACCAACTGGCCAGACCAACATCGTAAAAGTACAGTTTGGATGACTTGACCAGGCGCTTGCCCGTGTTGACGAACCAGGGTGGCAACAGGTACACGATGTAACTGGTTTGCAGCAGGTCGATCCAGGCCCGAGCAGTCACATGCGACACGCCCGCGTCGTTACCCAGACTGTTGAGGTTGAGCAGCTGCCCGGTGCGCCCCGCGCACAAACGTACAAAGCGCTCAAACCGCTGCAGGTCATGGACTGCGGCGAGCTGGCGCAAATCACGCTCGACGTAAGTGGCAAAGTAATCCGCCAGCGCTTGCGAAGGGTCCAGGCCCAGGTCATGAATGCGCGGGTAAAAACCCGTGAGCAGGGTCTGCGCCAAATCGGACGTTTGCGCCCTGCCTGGCATGCGCTGGACCTCTGCCAAGGTGAACGGCAACAGACGCAGCACCGCCGTGCGCCCGGCCAGTGATTGGGACACCTGTGTCATCAACTCGAACTGATGGCTTCCGGTAAGGAGAAAGCGCCCCGGCTGCGGCTCAGCATCCACCATGCCCTGCAAATAGGAAGCCAGTTGGGGCGCACGCTGGATCTCGTCAAACACGGCGCCGTTCTGATAGCTGCCCAAGAAGCCGCGCGGGTCATCCGACGCATAGCGGCGAACGTCCGGGTCTTCCAGCGTGACGTAGGGTTTGTCCGGAAAAACGGCTTTGACCAGCGTGGTCTTGCCGCTTTGCCTCGGCCCCGTAAGGGTGACCACTGGGTATTGCGTTGCCAGACGCGCAAGAAGCGGCGTGATATTGCGAGCAATCATCCGCGCATACTAACAAAGTCCTGCAATATGAAGAATAGTTTTTAATATTGCAGGAATGGAGTAGTGATCCGGGTTTTGGCAATACCTCATGGCACGTCAATCGACCATTACTTCACGCCGCGCTCGTACCAGCCTTTGGAACGATTGACCAGATGCACCACCAACAACATCGCGGGCACTTCAATCAACACCCCCACCACGGTGGCCAGCGCCGCGCCCGAATTGAAGCCGAACAGGCTGATGGCCGCCGCCACCGCGAGTTCGAAGAAATTGGAAGCACCAATCAGCGCCGAGGGGCAGGCGATATTGTGCTTTTCACCGAGCGCGCGGTTGAGCCAGTAGGCCAGCGCGGAATTGAAAAACACCTGAATCAAAATCGGCACCGCCAACAGGGCGATCACCAGCGGCTGCCGCAGGATAGCCTCGCCCTGGAAGGCAAACAGCAGCACCAGCGTGGCCAGCAAAGCGCTGATCGACCAGGGGCCGATCCTGACCATCGCGGCGTCGAACGCGCCCTGGCCCTTGGCCAACAAAGCCCTTCGCCACAGTTGCGCCAGGATCACCGGGATGACGATATAGAGCCCCACCGAAATCAGCAGCGTGGCCCAGGGCACGGTGATGGCCGAGATGCCCAGCAAAAACGCCACCAGCGGCGCAAACGCGATCACCATGATGCTGTCGTTCAGCGCCACTTGCGACAGTGTGAACAGCGGGTCACCCCCGGTGAGGCGGCTCCACACAAACACCATCGCGGTGCAGGGCGCGGCGGCCAGCAGAATCAAGCCGGCGATATAGCTGTCCAATTGATCGGCGGGCAGCAGTGGCGCGAACAAATGACGGATGAACAACCAGCCCAAGAAGGCCATGGTAAAGGGCTTGACCAGCCAGTTGATCACCAGCGTGACACCGATGCCTTTGACATGTTGGCGCACCTGGCCCAGCGCGCCGAAGTCGACCTTGATCAACATCGGAATGATCATCACCCAGATCAGCAAACCCACCGGCAGGTTGACCTGTGCCACCTCCATGCCGCCCACCGCCTGGAACACGCCAGGCAGCCACTGGCCGAGCGCGATGCCCACCACGATGCACAAGAAGACCCACACCGACAGAAAGCGCTCGAAGCGGCTCATGGTTTCGCGCCCATTGCACGCGCAGCGCGCTGCAACAAGGCCCGCTCCAGCTTCTCGGGCGGCAAATTGACCAGCAGTTCGAGCCGCTGGCGCAGCGCGTGCAGGGTCTGGCGAAACGCTTCGAGTTTTTCGGCATCGCTGCCCTCGCCCGCCGAAGGATCGGGATAGCCCCAGTGCGCCGTGGCGGGCTGGCCCGGCCAATAGGGACAAACCTCCCCGGCCGCGTTGTCGCACACCGTGATCACCAAGTCCATGTGCGGCGCCTCGGTCCTGGCGAACTCGTCCCAGCTCTTGCTGCGCAAGCCTTCAGTGGCAATACCGGCCGCTTGCAAGACCTGCAAACCCAGCGGGTTGGGCTGTTGCTTGTCGCGTGGGCTGCTGCCGGCCGAGTAAGCCTTGAAACGACCCCGCCCGATGTGGTTGAGCAGGGCTTCGGCCAGGATGCTGCGGGCCGAGTTGTGGGTGCACAAGAAGAGCACCTGAATGGGTTTGTCTGGCATGTTCGGCGCGATTCTAAGCGGCCGCCACTTTCGCGGTATGCGCCACCCCGATCACGCGCCGCTGCGGTGAACACGCCAGGCCCCTAGGCCATGCTCACAAACGGTTGACGCGAACTGATCTGGATCAAATAACCAAGCCGTCACGTCGCAGGCTTGCCGGTGTTTTGACTTCCATCAACCGGCGGCGAATCAATGCCTTCCAGCACTAGACCATGGCCTCAGTAGGGTTTACGCTGGTGTCCGTGCAGATCGAAGTTGATATGTGTAGGCACCCGAGAAAACGCAGCTAGAAAGCCACCATGAACGCCACGTCGCATCGGGCAACACCAATCACTTGGGGTCAGAGCACATCGCTGACGCGAGTGGTCTGACCGGCAACTCTAAAAGTGTGGATCCCATGAGAAAAGACACTCTGTTTTCAAAACGCGGCATCGCCTTGCTGCTGGTGATGTTGCTGGGGGTGGCGCCGGCCCTGCCGGTTCAGGCGGCCACGGACGCCACGCCCCTTGACACCGCTACCATCGAGAAAAACCGCAAAGCCAATGCCGAGTGCTACACCTGCCATAGTGCGGCGGCGATAAAGAAGCCGCCCCGCGCCGACCTTGACCTGGGCAAGCTCAAGGACTCACGCATCGAGCCCGAGGTATTCAATCCCTCCGACCACGGCGTCATGGATTGCCGCGAGTGCCACGCCAGCAACTATGGCCAATTCCCGCATTCGCCGACCGGCAAGAACGAGACCCGAGCCTGCACCGATTGCCACGCCGCCAAGGTGCTGCGGCTGGAGCCGCAGTTCGACGCCTCGGTGCATGCCAAGAGCGAAGGGGTGAAGGAGAAGTTCACCTGCAGTACCTGCCATGACGCACACGTCAACATCGTCCAGAAGCGGCTCAAGGACCCTCTCAAGATCGTGGCGCAGGACAACCATGGTTGCCTGGAGTGCCACAACTCCGAGATCACCTTCGCCAAGTTCGCGCCAGACAATGAGAAAACGCCTGGCATCAAGAAAAAGCGGCCCGACATCGACACCCTTCACGAGTGGCTGCCCAACGCCAAGCTGCACTGGGCTAGCGTGCGCTGCATCGATTGCCACACGCCCGAGGTGGCCGCGAACAAGATGCTCTCGCACGAAATCCTCAACAAGGAGAAGGCCGAGAAGAAGTGCGTCGCCTGCCATTCGGCCAACAGCTCCCTCAAGACGCGGCTGTACCGCCACCTGGTCAAGGAAGAGCAGCAGAAGCACGGCTTCACCAACAGCGTGTTTCTGTCCAGCTCCTATGTGATTGGCGCCACGCGCCATCCGGTGCTCGACAGCCTCCTGGTCGGCATGGTCGGCGCAACGCTGTTGGGCGTGCTGATCCATGGCGCCATTCGCATCGTCATCGCCCTGCGCCGCAGGAAGGAAAAACCACAATGAAAGAATCGCTCTATCTGCTGCCGGTCTGGATCCGGCTGTGGCACTGGACCAATGCGGTGCTGATCATCGTCCTGACCATCACCGGCATCAGCCTGCATTTTGGCGTGGGCACGCTGCCCCTGGTCGAGTTTGGCCTGGCCGCGAACATCCATGACATCGCCGGCCTGGCTTTGGCGCTCGCGTACGCGGTGTTCTTCGTCGGCAACATCGTCACCGGCAACTGGTGGCAATACGTGCCCAAGCCGCCCGGCATTCTGGATCGCTGCTGGCGCCAGACGCGCTGGTATATGTGGGGCATTTTCAAGGGCGAGCCGCACCCGTTTCCGCTGACGCTGGAGGTCAACTTCAATGCCCTGCAGGCGCTGATCTACTGGTTCATCATGTACCTGGTGATGCCTGCGCTGCTGCTCACCGGTTTGGTCTTCATGTTTCCGCAGTTCGCCCCGGACCGCCTGTTTGGCATGGACGGCCTGCTGCCGGTGGCGGTGCTGCACTACCTGTTGGGCACGGTGGTGGTGATGTTCCTGATCGCCCACGTCTACCTGGGCACCACCGGCAACACCGTGACCTCGATCTACAAAACCATGATCACCGGCTGGCATCACCATTAACGCTACTTCGGGACCACTGGTCTGAATCCACAACCTTCACTGCAGCATGGCCCGAGCTGGCGCACAAGGCAGTCTCAAGCACCTTTTCATCACCAGGAGTTCGAAAAAATGAAACACATCAAGCATTCAATCGCGCTGGCCGCCGTCGCCGCGCTTGCCGTCATCACCAGCTCGGCCGTGCTGGCGCAAGAGAAGAAGGAAAAACCCAAGGCCCAAAAGCCGGTTGCGGTCATGGCGGTGCTGGCCGCCGCCGCGCCCAAGCTCGATGGCGTGGCGGACGATGCCGCCTGGAAGAGCGCGCCGGTCGTGAATTTCAAGGCCATCAAAGGGGCGAATTTCAAGGACAAGAAGGGCGATACGGCCGGCACCCTGCAGGTCGTCTACACGGCGGACATGCTCTATATGCTGGTCACCTATGAGGATCCGACTCTGTCCGTGCGGCGCAGCCCTTACGTCAAGAAGGCCGATGGCAAATGGGAAATGATGAAGGACCCGGAGGACAAGGGCGGCGACAACAACAAGTTCTATGAAGACAAGATGTCGGTGCTGTGGAACATCAACGACAGCATCTTCGGCTTCAGCGACAAGTTTTCATGCACGGCCGCCTGCCACAGCGGAGAGCCTGGCAAGCCCTATGGCAACAAGTACACCGAGGAAGACGGCGAAATCGGCGACATGTGGCACCTGAAGTACGTGCGTGGCGGCGTGATCGGCCAGATTGACGATCAGTACCTTGATCACACGCGTTTCGACAAGGACAAGGCCCCCGGCGCTGGCCGCAAGTCCGATCCTAAAACCGGCGGAGGGTACGAGGACATCAAGCTGGTGGGCGGCAAGCCGGAGTTCATGAACAAGGACGGCAAGGCGGCCAACAAGGGCGGCACCTATTGGCTGAAGGCGGATGACAAGGCGCCCTTTGACGATACAAAGTTCAAGACCGGCGATGAAGTTTCCTCCATCCTGATCGCGCCATTCACTGGGGATCGCGGCGACATCGCGGTCGGTGCCAAATGGGAAAAGGGCAAATGGACGGTTGAAATCGCGCGCAAGCTGGTGACCGGGTCGAAGTTCGACATCAACTTCCAAGACCTGACCAAGGGTTACGCCTTCGGCCTGGGCTTCTTCGACAACGCTCAGGTTCGCCATGCCTACGTGCAGGAACCGCTCATTCTGAAATTCCAGAAGTGACGCGATCCATCGCAGGCAATTGTCCGCAGTTGCCTCACAAGTATGGCCGATGACGGCTTGACGCCCGCTGACCGGTGCATCACGCCTTCTCTGGAACTTGGTTTACATCGGCAGTCGGGTTTGTCCACACAAGGAAAGATTGAAAGGGGTTTGACATGAAGCTGACGAAACGGGGTTTTATTCAAGGCTCGGCCGCGACCATCGGTCTGTTGATGATGCACGGGCTGGGCGCCGCACCCAAGAAGAAAGCCGCGCCCAAGAGCAGCGCCTTCGTGGCCCGTGACGCCGAGCCGGCCGGCGCGGCCAAGGGCGACTGGGTGGCGAGCACCTGTCAGGGCTGCACCGCTTGGTGCGCGATCGAGATATTTGTTCAGCAAGGTCGCGCGGTCAGGGTCCGCGGCAATCAGTTCAGCAAGGCCAATGGCGGCTATTGCTGTCCGCGTGGTCACATGATCCCGCAGCAGGCCTACGACCCGGATCGCATCAAGGTGCCGATGAAGCGCACCAACCCCCAGAAGGGGCGCGGCATCGATCCGAAGTTTGTCCCCATCACTTGGGACGAAGCGCTCGACATGGTTGCCGACCAGATGGTCGCGCTGCGCAAGAACGACGAACCGCACAAGCTCACCTATATCCGCGGTCGCTACTCCTCGACCGCCACGGGCATTCTCTATGGCGCCCTGCCTGCGGTATTCGGCACGCCCAACTACTTTTCACACAGTTCGATCTGTGCCGAGGCAGAGAAAATGGGACCCGGACTGACGCAAGGGTTCTTTGGCTACCGCGACTATGATCTGGCCCGCACCAAATGTCTGGTGGTCTGGGGTTGCGATCCGGTCTCATCGAACCGCATGGTGCCCGCGACCATCGCCAATCTCAGCGGCATCATTGATCGCGGCGCGCTGATTACCGTCGATCCGCGCCTGTCGACATCGGCCGCCAAATCACACGAGTGGTTGCCCATCAAGGCCGGCACCGATGGCGCGCTGGCCAGCGCCCTGGCCCATGTGCTGCTGGTCGAGGGCTTGTGGAACAAGGCCTTCGTCGGCGATTTCAAGGATGGCAAGAACCTCTTTGTGGCAGGCATGCCGGTTGACGAGGCGGCTTTCGTCGAGACCGAGACCAGTGGCATCGTCAAGTGGTGGAACCTGGAGCTCAAGGACAAGACCCCGGCCTGGGCCGAGAAGGAAACACTGATTCCTGCCGCGCAGACGCTCAAAGTCGCCCGCATCATGGGCAAGGCTGCCCCGCAGGTCGCGGTCTGGATGGGCCCGGGTGTCGGCATGAACCCGCGCGGCACTTATGCCTCGATGGCGGTGCATGCCCTCAACGGCTTGCTCGGTTCGATCGACGTTGAGGGCGGTGTGCTGCAAACCACCAGCCCGCCGCTGGGCGCCTACCCGAAGTACGACGCCTATATTGACGAGACCGCCAAGAAACATGGCAAGGGCAAGAAGATCGACGGCCGGGGTGAAAAAGACATGCCGGCCATGATGAACGCCAAGCCCGGCAGCGGCGTGGTGATGAACAACATTGCCAACACCATGCTGAAGGATCCGGGTGCGGTCAAGGTGCTGATCAGCTCCTGGTCCAATTTCAACTTCTCCTGTACCGATCCGACCCGTTGGGACCAGGCCTTGTCCAAGGTGCCATTCTTTGTCCACATGGTCACCAATGCCTCTGAAATGACGCAGTTCGCCGATGTGGTGTTGCCCTCGACCTTCAACACCAGCGAGGGCCTGTCGGTGATTTCCAACAACGGCGCGACCTACGGTTTTGCCTCCATCCAGCAGCCCGCCGGCAAGCGTTTGTGGGATGTGAAGCAGGAAGAGACCGAGGTTTGCTGGCTGCTGGCCGCCAAGCTCAAGGCCAAGGGTTTCCCCAATCTGTTTGACTATTTCGCCACCGAGTTCAAGGACCCGGAGACCGGCAAGGCCGCGGGCGACGAGAAAGAATTTAACGAAATCCTGGCCAAGATCAGCAGCGCGCCGATGTGGATGCCCAAGGAAGCCCTCAAGGGCGACAAGATCGCCGGCTGGGCCGAATTCAAGAAGCGCGGCGTCTACAACACGCAGCAGTACGCGTTCAAGAAGGGCTGGGGCGGCAAGTTCAACACCGTCACCAAGAAGTTCGAGTTCTTCAGCGAAACCATGAAGAAGGGGCTGCTGGAGCACGCCGCCAAGCACCAAACCACGGTCGACGACATTCTCAAGGTGTCGGGCTACCTGGCGCAGGGCGATCTGGCGTTCGTCCCGCACTATGAAGCGCCCAAGCGCCACGGCAGCCTGGCGGACTATCCGTTCGAATTTGTCGATTACAAATCCCGCCTCAACCGCGAAGGCCGCTCGGCCAACCTGCCGATGTACCAGGAGTTCAAGAAGGTCGATGGCGGCGACGTGTCCTGGGGCGATGTGCTCAAGATGAACCCCGTCGATGGCAAGAAGCTCGGCCTGAAGACCGGCGACACGGTCAAGATCACGTCGGTGGTCGGCTCGATCATGACGCAGCTCAAGTTATGGGAAGGCATTCGTCCTGGCACCGTGACCAAAGCCTTCGGACAGGGCCACTGGGCTTATGGACGGATTGCAGCCAAGGACTATGCCAAGGCCCAGCCGCTGGGGGGCAACAACAACGAGATCCTGGTCGACGACTACGATCGTTTGAGCGGCTCCACGGCACGCAATGGCGGGTTTACCGGCGTCAGCGTGCAAAAAGCCTGACGCCCGGACGCACCTATTCACTAGGAGAAAAAAATGCCCAAATTCGGTATGGTGATCGATATGCAGCGTTGCGTCGGCTGTGGCGCTTGCGCCCTGGCCTGCAAGGCTGAAAACAACACACGGGAACGCGGCAACGGACAGAGCCACAACTGGGCCGACTTCCTGACCAAGACAGAAGGCGTCTTCCCCAAGACGACGCACTACACGATGCCGGTGCTTTGCAACCACTGCGATGAGCCCGCTTGCATCACCAAGTGTCCAACCAGTCCGACCGCCATCTTCAAAACGCCGGAAGGCTACGTGCTGATCAACGACGAGATCTGCACCGGCTGCCAGGCGTGCCAGCAAACCTGCCCGTACAGCGTCCCTTTGTTGGATGATCGCAGCCTCACCGGCGAAACCTACAGTGTGATCAGCATGAACCACAAGCGCCGCCCGGCCCAGCCGAGGTGGGAAGACAAGACGGCCATGATCCCGGGCTGTACATCGTCTGGCGCCGAAACGGCCAAGGCCGCTGGTGCGGTCACGCCCGAGCTCAATGATTACGAGTCTGAAAACCTGCATGCGGTGCGTGCCCGGGGCGTGGTCGAAAAATGCACCTTCTGCCATCACCGCGTCAGCAATGGCCTGCAGCCGGCTTGTGTCGAGGTTTGCCCCTCCAAGGCGCGAATCTTCGGCGACCAGAAGGACCCGCGCTCCGACATCGCCAAGCTGCTCGCCTCGGAAAAAACCTTCCGGCTCCAGGAGGACAAGGGAACCAAACCAAACGTGTTTTACATTCGCAAGTTCAGCCCTCGGGCCTGAGTCTTGAGGTACTTCAACAGGCAGGCCGGGCTCGCCCGGCCGCTTTTTTTGGTGGAGAACGACATGTCGGAGTCCGAAGATCTTATTGCCTTGGCACGTGAGGATATGTGCCGTTACCTTGCCGCGTGTTATTACCAGCCTGAACCCGCATTCGCGCAAGAGGGGGTTTTTGGCTCGCTGCTGCAAGCCGCATCGCGGGTTGATCCGAATCTGGCGCCGCACGCGCTGAGACTTGGCGCGGCGTTCGAGGAGTCGGCCACGCCAGACCTGCTGCTCGATTACACCCGTCTGTTCCTGGGTCCTTCGCACATTCTGGCCAAGCCCTACGGTTCGGTCTGGCTGGAAGGCGAAAAGACGCTCATGGGAGACAGCACCTTGGGCGTCCTTGATCTGTACCGCGAGGGCGGTTTCGAAATCGACGAAGAATTCAAGGAGCTGCCCGACCATATCGCGGTCGAGCTGGAGTTTCTGTATTTGCTCATCTTTCGCCAGGATGAAGCCCGCCTCGACGCGGACGTGGGCCGACTCCATGCCGTGACCGATCTGAAGCGGCGCTTTCTCGCCGAGCATCTGGGCCGCTGGATTGGACCATTTGCCCAGGCCGTGCAGGCCGGTGCGCAAAGTGTCTTCTACGCCAAGCTTGCCGAGCTCACCGAGTTGTTCGTCCGCGCGGAAGCCCACCGGGAAGGGGTCCCGGTGCTGTCGCCCACGCCAACGCAGTCGTAAACCCTGACCACGCGCCCGCCCTGTCGCGGTATAACCAAAAGGTCCTGCCACCGAGCCGCCTAACAACCCAACAACTGCACGAGAACAACATGGAACCAACACGCAACGCATCGCCCTCGGTAACCTGGGAAACATTTGGACAGCGCGAGGGTCATCGGCGCTCGCTGTTCTCGCCGATATGGTCACGTCTGGTACCCGAGGTCTTCAAGGACGTGCCGACCTATTACCGCTGCGGCAACATCGTCGCGAGCCTGGGCTTGTGGGAATTGTGGGTCTGGCAGTTCATCCGGACCATTGCGCTGCGTCCCAACGACAAGGCGCTGGATGTCTGCGCCGGCACCAACGATGTCGGGGTGCGCCTGCTGGCAAAGGAACCCGGCATCTGCGTCACCGCCATTGACCGCAGTGCGGAGATGCAGGCGCATGGGCAGCACCGGGCAGCGGCGCGCGGCATGATGATCGACAGCGTGATCCACGACGTGCACCAGTTACCGTTTGCGGACCACAGCTTTGATGTGATCACGCTGCAGGCGGCCTCGCGTCACCTGCAACTGGACAAGGTTCTGCCGGAGATCCTGCGCGTGCTCAAACCCGGTGGCACCTTCTACCACTGCGACATGCTCAAGCCCGGCAACCGGGTGGTCGAGTGGTTGTACCTGCGTTTTCTGCGCCTGTCGGTGGCGGCCACCTCGCTGATCTTCGGCTCGACCGACGCCTCTCGCGAGTGCAATGGTTACTTCAGTGACGCCATCCACCATTTCTATACGCCGGACGAGCTCTCCGACGTACTGCGCTTGGTCGGGTTTGCCAACGTCGTCTGCCGCACCAGCATTTGGGGTGGCATGGTGGGTTTTCATGCGGCGCAGAAAGCGCCCCTGCTGTCTGAGTAGTCCGTGGCGCGGAGTCGATGAATGAAAGTTTTTGGTATCGCTGGGCACTCCGGCATGGGCAAGACCACGCTGCTGGAGCGGCTCATCCCGGAGTTGACGGCGCGTGGCTTGGTGGTATCGCTGATCAAGCACAGCCACAAGAACGTCGACATCGACCGGCCCGGCAAGGACTCATTCCGGCTGCGTGAGTCGGGCTGCAAGGAAGTGCTGTTGCTGGGCAACCACCGCTGGGCGCTGATGCACGAGCTGCGTGGGGCCGAAGAGCCGCCGCTCCACCAACTGCTGGACCGCATGCAGCACTGCGACCTGGTGTTGGTCGAGGGGTTCAAGGACGGCGACTTCCCCAAGCTCGAAGTCTGGCGTCGGGATGTCGGCAAGCCACCGTTGTGGCCGGACTGGCCGGGCATCGTGGCGATTGCGGGCGACGCCCCGGCCGCATCGGTCGCCACACCGGTGTTCAGCCTGTCTGACATCGCTCCGATCGCCGAGCTTGTGCTGCAGCGCGCCACCCCCCGATGAGCATGCACCACGGCTTCGAACTTCCCGCGTAAGACCTTCGCAGTTCGCCAGGTCAAGCCGCCGCCTGCCGCGAAGGAAGTAGGGCCACAATAGCAAAATGACGCGACACCAGGAGCCATCATGACCACCCTGTCCCCCGCTGAACAATCCCTGCGCGACGCCGCGCGCGAGTACCACCGCACACCAACTCGCGGCAAGATCGCGGTCACCCCCACCAAACCGCTGTCCAACCAACGCGACCTGTCATTGGCCTATTCGCCAGGCGTGGCCTACCCTTGTCTGGATATTCAGGCCGACCCGTCATTGGCGGTCGAATACACCTCGCGCGGCAATCTGGTCGGCGTCATCACCAACGGCACCGCCGTGCTGGGCCTGGGCAACATCGGGCCGCTGGCGGGCAAACCGGTGATGGAGGGCAAAGGTTGCCTGTTCAAGAAGTTTGCCGGCATTGACGTGTTCGACATCGAGTTGGCAGAGAACGACCCCGACAAACTGGTCGACATCATCGCCGCGATGGAGCCCACGCTGGGCGGCGTCAACCTGGAAGACATCAAGGCGCCGGAGTGCTTCTACATCGAACGCAAGCTGAGCGAGCGCATGAACATCCCGGTGTTCCACGACGACCAGCACGGCACCGCCATCATCTCGTCGGCGGCCCTGCTCAACGGGCTGGAACTGGTCGGCAAACGCATTGAGGATGTGAAAATTGCCGTGTCCGGCGCCGGCGCGGCCGCGCTGGCCTGCCTGGGCGTGATGGTGGGCCTGGGCGTGCGGCGCGAGAACGTGTTTGCCTGTGATTCCAAGGGCGTCATCTACCAGGGCCGCCCCGGCGGTTTTGACGAATCCAAGGCGCCGTTTGCGCAAGACACCTCGGCCCGCACGCTGGCCGACATTGTTGACGGTGCCGATGTGTTTCTGGGTTGCTCCACAGCCGGGGTGTTGACACAGGAGATGGTCAAAACCATGGCGGACAAACCGATCATCCTGGCGCTGGCCAACCCCGAGCCCGAGATTCGCCCCGAACTGGCCAAGGCGGTGCGGCCGGATTGCATCGTCGCCACCGGCCGCTCGGACTACCCCAACCAAGTCAACAACGTGCTGTGTTTTCCCTACATCTTCCGGGGCGCGCTGGACTGCGGCGCCACCAAGATCACCGAGGCCATGAAGCTGGCCTGCGTGCGTCAGATTGCCGACCTGGCCAAGGCCGACATCAGCGAGGAAGTGGCCAATGCCTACGCCGGCAAGGAGTTGCGGTTTGGCAGCGACTACCTGATCCCCACGCCGTTTGATTCACGGCTGATCCTGCGCATCGCGCCGGCGGTGGCCAAAGCCGCCGAAGAGTCCGGCGTGGCCGCGCGGCCGATTGCCGACATGGACGCCTACCGCCAGCAACTGTCGCGATTTGTGTACCAAACCGGCATGTTCATGCGCCCGGTGTTCAGCGCCGCCAAAGCCGTGGCACCCAGCGCCAAGCGCATTGCCTATGCCGAGGGTGAAGACGAGCGCGTGTTGCGCGCCGCCCAAGTGGCCGTTGACGAAGGCTTGGCGCACCCGATCCTGATCGGCCGCCCGGCGGTGATCGCCACCCGCCTGACCAAGGCCGGCTTGCGCATCCAGTTGGGTCGCGACGTCGAGTGCGTCAACCCGGAAGACGACCCGCGCTTTCGCCAGTATTGGGAGCTCTACCACCAGATCATGGGGCGCCATGGCGTGACCCAGGACGCCGCCAAGGCAGCCGTGCGTCGCTCCAGCACCACCATCGCCGCCCTGGCAGTTCGCTTGGGCGACGCCGACGCCATGTTGTGCGGCATGGTCGGCCGCTTTGACGTGCACTTGCAGCACGTGCGCGACATCATCGGCCTGAAGAAAGGCGCCACCAGCCTGGCCGCCATGAATGCACTGATGCTGGAGAAATACGCCCTGTTCATCACCGACACCTATGTCAACGAGGACCCCTCGGCCGAGCAACTTGCCAGCATCGCCGGCATGGCCGCCGAAGAGGTCAGCCGCTTTGGCTTGCCACCCAAGGTGGCCTTCCTGTCGCACTCCAACTTCGGCTCGTCCGACCGCCCCTCGGCACGCAAGATGCGCCGCGCCCGCGAGCTGTTTGGCGAGCTGGCGCCAGAGGTCGAATGTGATGGCGAGATGCAGGGCGATACCGCCCTGTCCGAAGTGGTGCGCCACGCCGCGCTGGCCGACACCACCTTGTCGGGTGAAGCCAACTTGCTGATCTGCCCCAACCTGGACTCGGCCAACATCCTGTTCAACGTGCTGAAAATGACCGCCGGGCACGGCGTCACGGTGGGTCCGATCCTGCTGGGCGCGGGCGCCTCGGCCCACGTACTCACGCCCTCGGCCACCGTGCGGCGCATCGTCAACATGACGGCATTGGCGGTGGCGGGCGCCGCAAGCTATCAGCTTTGATGCTGGACTTGATGATGCCGGGCGGAGCTGGGCAGCTACTTGCTCGCGGCCTTGGCGGCGGGCAATGCCGCGCCGGACGCAGCGCCAGCGGGCAGCAAGGGCAAGCCCAGGCGCTTGGCCACCGAGCGCTCCAGCGTCTTGAGCTTCGGTTCGATCTCGGACTTCGTTTGCGCCACCAGCTTTTCCACCAAGGCCTTTTGCATCTCCCCGCCCATCTGGGCGAACTTGCGGCTGACGGGGGACTCCATGATGCCTATGAGTTGCTTTAACTCGTCCTCGGTGAATCGCTCCTCCAGCAGGGGGCCGATGGCGGCGGGGGCCAGCTTGACCGCCTGTTCGCGCACCAGCGGCACCGCTTCGTCGACGTACTTCTTGACGTCGGCCTGAATCTCTTTGCCCATCGCCTCTCGCTTGTCGGGCGCCACGCGGGTCTGCAGCGCCTGTCCGGCTTGTTGCATCACCAGCATGGCGGGGCGCTCAGCCAGCGCGCGGGCGGCCTGCTCGATGGCGGGTTGCTGCAATAGCAAGACCTTGGCCACCAGTTCTTTTTTCACCGCGTTCGACTCGGCATGGGCCGAGCCCACCAGCGCCAGCAGCGCCAACACCCATACGTTCTTCATTTGATCCCCCAAATCAGACATTCGCAACCGAGCATTCAACTGCGGTTGGTAACAACCGGTGCATTATCGTTTGCGTCACGCCGGGCAGCGAGACCTTGTTCCACGCTTCGCTCAACGGCGCACACAGCACCGAAGAATGGCGACCACGATGGCCGCCGTTGTGGGTCCATTCGACGAACCCGTTGGACGAAGCCGCTACGCGGAGTAGTCCTCCCCCGAGCTGACACGATCTATTCTGCACCCTCACCCCTTTCAATTCCGATGGGGTGATTCTGCAACATTTCGTGAGGACTCAACAGCATGAAGACAAGCACCGTTGCTG
>JAUXWC010000316.1 GCA_030685025.1 Rhodoferax sp. | reverse complement strand
AGCGAGGCCGAGAAGCAGCAAGAGCTGGACAACAACGCCCAAGGTATTCTGGGCTACGTGGTGCGCTGGGTCGACCAGGGCGTGGGCTGCTCCAAGGTGCCCGACATCCACAACATCGGCCTGATGGAAGACCGCGCCACCTTGCGCATCAGCAGCCAGCACATCGCCAACTGGCTGCACCACGGTGTCGTCACCGAGGCGCAGGTGCAAGAGACCTTCCAGCGCATGGCGGCCGTGGTGGACAAGCAGAACGCCGACGACCCGTTGTACCAGCCGATGGCGGGTCACTTCGACACCTCCATGGCGTATCAGGCGGCTTGTGATCTGGTGTTCAAGGGCATGGCCCAACCCAGCGGCTACACCGAGCCTTTGCTGCACGCCTGGCGCCTGAAAGTGAAGGCCTAGTAAGTGGTTTACACGCTGCGCAGATGCTATTTTTTTAATAGCGATCTGCGCAATACGCAAGGGGGCTAGAGGCTAATTGAGCTCTAAGCCAATCTGACACCACCACGCCGGCCCTTCCCACGGGGCCGGCGATGGCTGGTGCTCCGTCAGGCTTTGACCCAGGCGCTGCGGTAGTCGGCTGCGTACTGTTCCAGTGTGGTGGGTGGGCGGCCCACCAGGGTTTGCACGGCATCCGTCGTGCGCTCGGAATAGCCGGCTTTGAAGAAGCCCAAAATCATCAGCAAAAACTCGGCATAGGCCGATGGCAGGCCTGCCTGCAACAAGGCGCTGCGCATATCGCCCTCGGGAATGTCTTGGTAGGTAATCGTCTGGCCGGTAGCTTTCGACAGAATTGCGGCCACCGCGTCATGGTCCATCGCCACCCCGCCGGTCAGGTCAAAGTCGCGCTGGTTGAATTCGTCAGTGCTCAACAATCGCGCAGCCACTGCGGAAATATCGCGTGCATCAATGAAGCTGCCTTTGGCGGCGCCCACAGGCAGGAAAATCTTTCCGTGCTCCAGGATGCCTTGAATCCAGAAAGAGTTGAAGTTCTGCATGAACCAGTTGGGCCGGATGATGTTGTACGCCAGCCCCGAGGTTTCCAGATGCACCTCGGCTTTGCGCATCGGCGCGTTTTCATCTGCATTGGCCCCCATGGCCGTCATTAATACGATCTTCTGCACACCTTGGGCTTTGGCGGCGTCCACCACCGGATTGAGCAGTTCGTCCTGGTTGGTGTGGCCGGGCGGGGACAACATGAATACTTTGCTGACACCCCGCAGCGCAGTATCCAGGCCGGCACGGGTCACCAAATTCAGGTGTACCTCGGTGGCGGGGTCGGTGACCGGACGGCTGGTCGCTTTGAGGACGTTGTGCCCTGCCGCGTGCAACAAGCGCACGAGTTCAGAACCGACCGTGCCGTTGGCACCGATGACGAGTGTGCGAGACATATTCATTTCCTAGAAGAGTGGTTGATGTGCGAATGATCCGCCCAAACATCCGTACCAGGAATAGACAAAAATACGTTTTTCATGTCCAATCGTCCGCGCAAAGCGCCACATTAACCCCCGCAAGGGGCCTTGGACCTATGGATCTATTGACTGACATCTTCCGCCAGGCAGGGCTGCGCCGCCGGCTTTTGGACCAGCGCCACCTGCGTGATGCCACCGCCCTGCAGTTCCCGTGTGAACGCAGCATGGGCTTGCACGTCGTCACGGCGGGGCAGGTGTATTTGCATTCCAGCTCCCTGCCTCAACCACTGCGTCTGCAAGCCGGTGACGTGGCGGTCATGGCGCGCGGCTGCGTGCACACCATCAGCACCCATGAAGACGTGGGCGCTGTACGAACAGTTGCGCTCGACCAATCATGGCCCTTGCCAGAAACGGGGGCATCTGACGATTCGCCGCAGAACTCACTCATCAGCGGTGCTTACCAGTTCTGGCACACACCTGTGCATCCGTTCTTTGCGGAGATGCCCGACTGGGTGATGTTGCATGCACAGGATGGCCCCTACCCCCGGGCCATGGCGCACAGTATGGAGCTGCTGCAGCAGGAACTAGCCCTGCGGGAGCTTGGCAGCGAAACCCTGGTGTACGGGCTGCTGGACGTGATTTTTGTATTACTGATGCGAGAAATGCTGCAGCGCATGGGTGAGGGCACATCGTGCTGGAGCCACGGCATCCAAGACCCCCTGGTGATGACAGCGGTACAAGCCATGCACAACGACTGCGCCCAAGCATGGACACTAGACAAGTTGGCACACCATGCAGGGCTGTCGCGCACCAGCCTGGCGGAGCGCTTTCGCGAATCGATGGGTAATACGCCACTCAACTATTTGCGCACGGTACGCATGCAAAAGGCCATGGCCGCGCTGAGCGAGTCAGAGCGGTCACTGGAGCAGATTGCCCGGGAGGTTGGCTACACCGATGCGTTCAGCTTTTCCAAGGTGTTCAAGCGCACGGTGGGCATGGCTCCGCGCGACTTCCGCCGCCAGGACACGCAGGACAAATCGCTGACATGGCGCATCGGCTAACGCCGAAGCTCTGGCACAGGGGTCGCTTGCGATATTCTTGAGCGATGCGCACGGCCCACACACTGCAGGAGATTGACTTGGTGTACCGCCGCGATGCGCGGCGTGTCTTCGCCACCCTGGTGCGGCTGCTGGGTGATTTTGATCTTGCGGAAGAGTCGCTGCACGAAGCCTTCCGCGCCGCGCTGGAGCAGTGGCCCGAGCACGGTGTGCCCGGCAATCCTTCTGCATGGCTGGTGTCTACCGGGCGTTTCAAGGCTATTGACACTATTCGCAGACACGCGCGTTTCACCTCCACGGAAACCCTGGCCGAGCCTGTGGAGGCGATTGCCGATGAAACGCTGCCCACCGACGCATCTGCTGAACTGGAAGATGACTCGCTTCGCCTCATCTTCACCTGATGCCACCCCGCGCTGGCGCCGGAAGCACAGGTGGCGCTCACCCTGCGAGAGGTCTGTGGCCTGACCACCGAGGAGATCGCCCGCGCCTACCTGATACATGCGCCCACGGTGGCGCAGCGCATTGTCCGCGCCAAGGCCAAAATCCGGGACGCCCAGATTCCGTACCGCGTGCCGGAGGCCGATGAGCTGACCATGCGCATGGCGAGTGTGTTGCGGGTCCTCTATCTGGTGTTCAACGAGGGCTATTCCCCGTCGCCGGGTGCGCTGGTGACCCGTGCAGACCTGTCGCGCGAGGCCATACGCCTGACCCGGCTGATCGCCACCGTGTTGTCGCCCCCGCCGTTGGTCGAAATCCATGGTCTGCTGGCATTGATGCTGCTCAACGAGTCACGCCGCGCGGCCCGAACAGACGGTGCAGGCCATTTGTTACCCCTAGAAGAACAAGACCGCACGCTGTGGAATGCCGGGCTGATTGCAGAGGGATGTGCGCTGGTTGAAAAAGCCTTTGCGCACGGTTTTGCGCGTGCCCGCTGCGGCGACCGTGGCCATGACTACTTCGTCGCCTATTCCTGCAAAGGCCGGCGCGTGTGCCCGTCGTGCAACACCCGGCGTATGGTGGAGACGGCGGCGCACCTGACGGACCACGTCTTGCCGCGCCTGCCGGTGCGCCAGTGGGTGCTGTCGGTACCCACCCGGCCAGTGGGGTCGATGAGACTACCGTGGTCCAGGTTCAGGCTGATTTGCGTCGCCGCATCCTGCGCGCCTTTGTCGGGCGTGCAACTTTGTCTTGATAGTCGCGCACTACGGGTAGCAGGAGATCTTTGAGAATGTCGCGGGTCAGGTTGTGTGCATAGTCGGCAGCCGGGCCATGCAGGCGCTCAAACATGGCACGCAGGCAAGCGACAAACAGCTCACGGCGTGAGCCGCTGAGCGGACGAAAGAACTTTTGGCGTTCTCCTTCGAAAAACAATGACGTCATACGATCACGCAGCTTTCGGCTTGGGCGGGGTCAATCATCAGCCGCCTCCCGCGCACCCTCCAGCAAGGCCCGATCCCGCTCCAGCTCAATGCGCAGCTCTTCCTCAGAAGGCATCAGCATCTGGTATTTGCTGGCAAAGAGCTGGGCGTTGTCGGCCAGCAGCGAATACTTGGCTACAGCGGCATTGCGCTCGGAACACAGAATCAGCCCCAGCGTGGGGTTGTCTCCGTCGCCACGGTACTGCTCCTCAAAAACCCGCACATACATGTCCATCTGGCCGACGTCCTGGTGGGCGAGTTTGCCGACCTTCAGATCAATCAGCACAAAGCACTTGAGCAGGTAGTTGTAGAACACCATGTCCACAAAACAATCTTCACCTTCCACCCGCAAGTGCTTCTGCCGTGAAACGAAGGCAAAGCCCTTGCCCAGCTCCATCAGAAATCTTTGCAACTGGTTTAGCAAACCGTGCTCCAAGTCCTGCTCATACAGGCCAGCGTCGGGCTGCGCGCCCAGAAACTCCAGCACGTAGGGGTCGCGTATGAAGTCGCGCGGATCAGTTGGTGCGTCGCGGCCGATCAGCGCCACCGCCTCCGCCTGCACTCCCCCCTTGTCGTGGCTACCCAGCAAGCGCTCATAAAACAGCGTGCTGATCTGGCGGTCCAGCGCCCGCACACTCCAGCCCTGGGTGACCGCCTCATTGGCGTACCAGGTGCGGGCCTGCTCGTCTTTGACGCGGAGCATCATCTTGAAATGTGACCAACTCAATTCTCGCCACGCTGTAGCGAGAATTGGAAAGGCCAGATAAAACTGGCGGTAATTCCACAAACTGGAGGCCGAAAACCCGGTGCCAAATTCAGCGGTCAGGCGTTTTGCCAGCTCCGGCAACACCCCTTTGCCATATTCGGCCCGCCTGTCGCCCCCTTGCTCATCCTCCACAATCAAACGCCCGACCTGCCAGTAGGCCTGCACCATGGCAGTGTTGACGGTTTGGCGTACCCGATTGTAGGCGCCGACTCGTTTCTGACCCACGCGCAGACTTTTGACTGACCCACCATCACGGGCCGCCAACCCGCACCCAGCAACGATTCCAGGGATATCGCGCCGGGTCACTGACTGTCGGTAGCCTGGGTCAACTTGACGTTGGCACCAACAACCCGCCTAACTCCGCTGCTCCAGTGCCTTCTTTTCGCGCCAGATTTCCTGGACGAACGGATCGGTTACCCCGTACATGCCGTGCCCCCTGCGCATGATGAGGTTGGCTGCGAGGAGATCGTTCACGACCGGTTGTATCTCCTCAACGCGTACTTCCCTGCCGACTGTCTTCGCGTAGTCTGCGGCGGCCTCGGCAGAGAACACGCCGCGCGCATCACCATCCGTGGAGGCGATGCGCTCGAAGATGGCCGTCGCGAGGCCACCGAGTTGCTCAACTTTCATCAGCTCGATATCGGCCGCCGTTGACCTCAAGGTCGCCGCGATCACTGGCAAGTGTTCGTCTGGATTGCCGCCAGGCGGCAGGTGGCGATTGAGCTGGCGCAGTGCCTTGAGCATCTCCTCGGGACGGTTGCCGAGCGTTTCGAACGCCCGGGTTGCTACGGCCAGCGAGGGCAACCGCGTGGTACCTTCCTGGGCAAGTCTGTTGAGCAGATGTTCGACGTAGTCGCCATTCAGCACGGGGTACGGTACCGACGTGGCGCCCGCGAACGCCTGGTTTCTGCGCGCCGTCAGCTCGCTCACAAGCGCCCGGTGTGAGCCTGTTCCGATGAAGATGAAGTGCCCCGGCGTACCCGGGCGCGGGTTGATCGCATCGCGTGCCGACTTGAGTGCCAGCAGCATCTGGTTTCCGTCATCCGAGGTGATGGCGTGCTGCACCTCGTCGATGACCAGCACGACGTTCGTCTTGGCCTGGTCGACAACTTCCGCGAGTGCCTGCGCCAGCGTCGGTCCGCCCTTTGTTCCAACGCTGTCCAGCTTGAAACCGAACTTGAATCCGAACGCGCCTACGTCGACGCCGCCAACACGCTTGAGCTTGTGCAGAAGGCTCGACGCTGGCGTCTGAAGCTCGGCAAGTGTCTTGCGTACGGCAGCAAGCACCAGCAGCGCTGGGTTCGTCTGGGTGTCGCTCCACAGGTCGACATAGATCACGAGCGCCCCGGCCTCTTCCAGCGCCGGGATAAGGTCGTTGACGAGGAACGTGGTCTTGCCCGTGCGGCGCAGTCCGGACAGGAACAGGCCGGAGCGAAGGCCTTCATCGAGAACGCCAGGGCTGAGAAGCTGCTTGGCCATCTGGGCAGCGAGTTCTGGGCGACGGTAGATGCTGCTCATGGGTTTATCCTGTTTTATCGCAGTTGAATAATTATAGCGGTCGAATAAAATAGGGTAAATGTGACAGCGCAGTCTTCCCTCGGCGGACGCCGGAAACTGACCGCATCTTTGGCGAAGAGGCGGTGCCATGGCTGGTGGTGCATGACACTGGTCGAGGCAAGCCCTATTCAATGGATGAAGTAGTGGGCAAAGACGGATGCGGGTTCGGCTCGCTCTGCTAGCCCGCGTTGCGAATCACCCCACCCTCGTGCGCGGCCGCCCCGACACGCACCAGATCGTCGATCAGGCCCCCGACCCATTGGGAAAACTCGGTCTCTGAAAAGTGGCGTTGGTAGATCAGCACGAAGTAGGGCGTGGCCCGCGCCCAGGCCACGAAGGTGGCGAGTTCCAGGCTTTGGACTTCCAGCAGTTTGAACTTCAGCAGCACCTTGGCGGCGTGTTGGATGTGTTTGCCTGGATCGGCCGCAAAGCCGCGCAGGCGCGCGCGGGCGGCCGTGATCGAGCCTGCCACGTCGGTGAAGACTGCGCCGTGGCCGGGGATCACGATGCGGGGCGCCAGCGACTCGATCAGGTCGATGGTTTGGCCCACTTCGTCAAAGGCATCCAGGCCTTCGAGTTCCGGAAACACGACACCAAAGCCGCGTTCCCACAAGGCGTCCGCCGAGATCAGCACGCATGACGCTGGTTCGAACAGAACCACCGAGTGCGTGTCGTGGCCGGGCGCCGCATGCACTTGCCAGGTTTTGTCGCCCAGCTCGATCTCGCTGCCCGGCTGCAGCAGCGCATCAAAGCGGAACGGCGGGCAGATCTGCCCAGTGGGTGTGTAGGTCAGCGCCACCGGGTCCCAGTCGCGGACGTGTTGCGCCAGCCCGGGTGGAATCAGGGTCTGCATGACCGGGTAGGCCTGCTGCAGCGCCGCGTTGCCGCCACAGTGGTCGCTGTGCAAGTGGGTATTGAGCAGCAGGTCGAGCGGTCGGTCCTGCAATGCGGCCCCCACCAGTGCCAGCGTTTGCCCCGCATGGCTGCTGTAGCCGCTGTCGACCATGGCGCAGCCGTGTTGTCCGCGAATCAGGATGTTGTTGGACGAGAGCCAGCCGCGCTCAAATACCGTGATGTCGGGAGGCAACGAGGGGGGAGCTGATGTCATGTTGTCCTGTGTCGGGCGGTGGGCAAGGCTGATTCGATCCGGAGCAAGTTTATCGAAGCAGCCATTCGTAAGGGAGAATCATGGCCATCATCAACCACGCCTCGCCGCCCTCCTGTGATGTCCACCGCAACTCAACTCCCCGCCCGCAAGCCCGTGTCCAAGAAGCGTAAAGCGACCAAGCCCATCGAACCACGCCTGTCGCGCACGCGCCGCCCACCCGAACTCGACGTGGTGGATTGGCAAACCGCGTTGCGCCGCCAGTTTGGCCGCGAGCAGGCTTTTGGCTTGGAGAACCTGGGCGGCGAGCCGGTGTTCTCGGATTTTCGGGTGAGCAACCCCGCCAGTGGCACGCGCTACCGGGTGGCCATTCGCGGAGCCGCCTTGGGACAGAACTTCTGCACTTGCCCGGACTACGCCACCAACGATCTGGGCACCTGCAAACACATCGAGTTCACGCTCGCCAAATTGCAGATGCGCCGGGGCGGCAAAGCGGCGCTGGCGCAGGGTTTTCAGCCCGACTACAGCGAAATCTGGCTCGACTACGCCGGTGCGCGGCAGGTGCGTTTTGCTGCCGGCACGGCCTGTCCGCCAGCGCTGCTCAAGCAGGCCAAGGCGGTGTTCGATGCCAACGCGGCGTGGGTGCTGCCATGGGACAAGTTCGACGCCCTGGACCAATTGGTGCAAGCCGCGACCCACTGCGGCCATGCGTTGCGTTGCCGCGATGACGTGTGGCAGTTCGTCGCGCAGATTCGCGACGGCGAGCGCCGCCAAGCGACCCTGGTCGAGGCCTACCCCAAGGGCATTCACGACAAGGCACTGAACCGCCTGTTGAAGGCGAAGCTCTACCCATATCAGGCCGAGGGTGCGCTGTTTGCGGCGCGCGCCGGGCGCTGCCTGATCGGCGACGAGATGGGCTTGGGCAAGACCATCCAGGCCATCGCCGCGGCTGAACTGTTCGCGCAACACTTTGGCGTGCGCCGGGTGCTGGTGGTGTGCCCGACTTCGCTCAAACACCAGTGGAAGAGCGAGTTTGCGCGCTTCACCGAACGCGAGGTACAGGTGATCCATGGGCTGCGCGCCAAGCGTCAAGGGCAGTACCGCGACGAGGTTTTCTGCAAGATCACCAATTACGACACCCTGGCGCGCGACGCCGACCTGATCGCCGACTGGGCGCCTGATCTGGTGATTGCCGACGAGGCGCAGCGCATCAAGAACTGGAACACCATTGCGGCGCGCGCGCTCAAGCGTGTGGTCAGCCCCTATTGCATGGTGCTGACCGGCACGCCGCTGGAGAACCGGCTGGAAGAGCTGATCTCCATCGTGCAGTTCGTGGACCAGCATCGGCTTGGCCCCACTTGGCGCCTGCTGGATGAGCATCAGACACGGGATGAGGTGGGCCGCGTCATCGGTTACCGAGCGCTGGACCAGATTGGGCAAACGCTGGCGCCGGTGATGCTGCGCAGGCGTAAAGCCGAGGTGCTGACGCAACTGCCCGAGCGGGTGGACAACCGCATCTTTGTGCCGCTCACGCCCCAGCAGCGAGACCACCACGATGAGAATGGCCAGACCGTGTCGCGCATCGTCTCGCGCTGGCGCAAGACCGGCTATTTGTCGGACACCGACCAGCGTCGCCTGCAATGCGCCTTGCAGAACATGCGCATGGTCTGCAACAGCACCTGGTTGCTCGATCACGAAACCGACCATGGCAACAAGGTCGATGAGTTGATGACCGTGTTGGATGAGCTGTTGGAGAACCCCAGCGCCAAGGCAGTGATCTTCAGCCAGTGGCTGGGAACGCATGAGTTGATTGCGCGCCGCCTGGGGCGCGGCAAAGGGCAACGCCCATGGGGCCACGTGCTCTTCAGCGGCAGCGTACCGGGTGACCAGCGTGGCGCTTTGGTGGAGCGGTTTCATAGCGATCCCGATTGCCGTTTGTTCTTGTCCACCGACGCCGGTGGTGTTGGCCTGAATCTGCAACACGCCGCCGCCGTGGTGGTCAACATGGACCTGCCGTGGAACCCGGCGGTGCTGGAGCAGCGCATCGGCCGCGTGCACCGCATGGGGCAGTCGCGCGGCGTGCAGGTGATCAACTTCGTTGGCCAGGGCTGCATCGAGGAGGGCATGTTGTCGGTGCTGGCCTTCAAGAAGTCGCTGTTCGCGGGTGTGCTTGATGGCGGCGATCACGAGGTCTTTATGCAGGGCACGCGCTTGTCCCAGTTCATGAAGAGCGTGGAGCAGGTGGCAGGTGCCATGGGCGAGGATGAGGCGGAGTCGGGGGTCGAAACTGCGGTGTTCGCCGACACCGGTGGGACCAGCGAGGTGCCTGAAGGCGAGCGAGCCGAGCCAGTGCCGGGCTTGAGCCAGCCCGTGCCTCTGACCGAGTCGAGTGATCTGCGTGATCGGGCTGATGAAGACGCGTCGCCACGGGCGGCGCCTAGCGTGCCCGAGGCGCCCGCCGCCCCAACGCCTGCAAGCCCTCCGGGGGGCGGCATGGCCGACCCATGGGCTGCCGTGCTCCAAGCGGGGGCGGCGCTGTTGCAGAGCCTGGTGGCCAACCGACAGGCTGGGGCAGCGGACGCTTCTCCGATTCGCATCGAGCGCGACCCGCTGACCGGGCATGCCAGTGTGCGCCTGCCAATGCCCGATCCGGCGGTGCTGCGGCAACTGGCCCAGGCCTTTGAGCCCTGGTTGCGCCCGCAGGAGCACGAGGGTGGCGGCAAATCACCCGAATGACGCTTTACACTGGATTGTGTCGCCCGCCCCTGATCGAGCATTGCGGCGTTTCTTGGGCAAAATGGATGCCACCCCTTTTCCACGGATAGCCTCATGCCCTCGACGTTCACCGACCCGCGCCTGTGTCCGCTGTGCGGCCAGCTCAACCAATGCGCGATGGAAATCGAGAAGCAGACTGGTGTGCCACAGTCCGCCTGCTGGTGCTGCACGGCCACCATCAGCGCCGAGTTGCTGAGCCAGATTCCCGAAGGTGCGCGTAACCAGGCATGCGTGTGTGCGGCCTGCGCCGCCAAGTCGGCGGTTGGCGCGCTCGCCTAATCGCTCGCCGTACGGGGCGTCCTGGTTGCCCGCCGGAACGCGCGAAACAAGTCACGCGTCTGCTGGCCCTTGTCGCGCCACGCGCGCCAGCCGCGCCACCCCACAAAGCCCCAGCGCAAGGCGAGCAGAACCCAGCGCGGGCGCCACACCAGAACCGCGGCCACCACGGCGGCCGCCACCCCTGGATGGGCTTGCACGTAAGCCTTCGCGCGCTGGAACCAGGCAAGCCCCTGGTCGGCCACACTGAGGGCGGTGGCCAGGGGGGCCAGTTCACGTGCCACCAGCTCGCGCTGCGCGCTGATGCGCTCGCGCAGCCGGCCGCGTTGCACATACAGCTCAATCAGCCGGTCGTCCATGGCCACTGGCGGCTCGCAGTTGGTGCAGGTCTTCCTGCAGTTCGGCCAGGCTGGTCGCAAACATCGGCTCGGTCTTGGCTGCGGTGCGTCGCATCGCCACGAAGCAATACAGGGCCACGGCCCAGCCGAGGGCCGCTGCCAGCGCCACCACGATTACCCGGTGTTCCCAGAACGCCAGGGCCAGGCACGCCACGCTCAGCACCACCGCCAGTCCCACGCAAAACAGCAGGGCTTGGGCCAGCATCAACTGGCGCATGGCGGTGATGCGCGCCACTTCCAATTCGTTGCCCAGCAATTGCAGACGCGTCTGGCCGACCGCCAGGGCGGTTGCCGCGATGTTCTTGACGGCGGCGAAGGCGCCGGAGGTGCCAGGTGCGCTGCTCATGGGGCAGTCAGGTCAATCACCGGCGACCCAGGATAAAACCGAGCAGGAAACCTAGCCCGGCGCCGATACCGACCGCTTGCCAGGGGGACTCATGCACATAGGCATCGGTGGCGCGCGCGGCGGCACGGGTCTTGTCGAGCAGCACCGCCTCGGCGCTCGCCAGCCGGGCGCGCGCGTCCTTCAGGCGCTCCTGAATGCGGGCACGCAGCGTGGCGATCTTCTCGCCGGCCTGGTCGGCCGTGGCGCCAAGCAGGTCCTCGGCATCGGCGATGACGGATTTGATGTCGCTCACCAGTTTTTCCTGTGACGACACGGAGGAGCTTTGAGCTTCAGACATGATGCACCCTTCCCAGAGAATGTGTGTTGTGAGGAACCGAATACTCGGGCGCGGCCGGCCTGCAGGCAAGCCAGCACGCACTGAAAGCGTAGCAGATTACGCGCTGGCCGGGCCACTCATTTCGCCTCTAGCCGGGCCTTGAGGAAGCCTCCGGTGCCATAACGCGTCACCTGCCCGTAGAAGCGCGCCGCCAGTCGTTTGACCATGGCCGAGTAGTCGTCAATCAGCGGCGGCAGGATGCTGAAGTTGTCGTAGTTGACGACTACCGCCACGCGGTCCTCGTCACGGCGTACCAGCGGCGTCAGCAGGGTGGTGAGCAGGTTCTCGATGTCGGTGATATCGGACGCGGCATCAATGGCCAGGCCTTCGAAGTTGATGAACAGGCGGCGGTGTTCGGCGTCGAGTTCGAAGCGCTGCACCAAGGGCGTGGCCAACAGGCGCTCGCGCAAACCAACCGGTTCGTCGGCGAACAGGGCGGCGTCCATCAACTTGAGTTGCGGGCTGATCAGCGGGGCAAAGTCCATGCGCGACAGGATGTCGCGCTCCAGGTCCATGCCCGGGGCGACTTCAATCAGCTCCAGCCCTTGGGCCTCGCCGTCGGCGACCAACTGGAACACGCAACGCTCGGTGATGTACAACACGCGCTGGCCACGCCGCCTGGCCTCGGCACCGCTGAAGGTGCGGTGCTCCACCGTGTTGACAAATTTGCGCTGGGTGCCGTCGCTGACGATGTTCAACCGACCCCCTTCGATACGCAGGTCGAGATCGCCCACGCTGAAGGTGCCCACAAACAGCACCGTCTTGGCGTTCTGGCTGATGTTGATGAAACCGCCCGCCCCGGCCAGCCGGGGCCCGAACTTGCTGACATTGAGGTTGCCATGTTCATCCGCCTGCGCCAAACCCAGCACGGCAATGTCCAGGCCACCGCCATCGTAGAAGTCGAACTGACTGGGCTGGTCGATTACCGCCTGGGTGTTGACTGCCGCGCCAAAACTCATGCCGCTGGCCGGAATGCCGCCAATCACGCCGGGCTCGGCCGTCAGGGTCAGCAGGTCGATGATCTCTTCTTCG
>JAUXWC010000313.1 GCA_030685025.1 Rhodoferax sp. | reverse complement strand
GTCGTGCAAGCAGATCGTCGGGCACGGTCTCGTTGACGGATCGCACCCCACCCCCACGGACAAGCCCCGCCGGGCTTGAGACCGATCGGAGTGTCAGCCGCGGCGCCAGACACTGGCCAGCCAGGGTTGCTGGTCGACGGGCAGGCCGGGTGGTCGGTAGTAATGCAGCAATTCGGTGAAGTCTGCGTCGCTCAGGTAGCGGCGCCAACTCGAGAGGTCATGGTAGACGCCGTAGCGGTCGCGATTCCAGCCTTCTTCATTGTTGCCCCGCGGGTTGGAGCAAAACAGCACACCGCGCGGTTTGAGCGTGGCATGCAAAGCTGACAAGACCTGCGACAGCGCTTGGCTGGGCACATGAAAGAGCGAGGCGTTGGCGTACACGCCGTCAAAGCAGCCGACTGGCAAATCGAGCGCCAGGAAGTCCTGATGCCACACTTCGCAGCCACTGCTGCTGCGGGCCATCTCGGCAAAGCGCGCGGCGCCATCCAGACCCACCGCCTTGTGGCCGCGCCGGGTGAAGGCCTTGAGGTCACGTCCCGGCCCGCAGCCCAAATCCAGAATCATGAACGGGGCCGGCGCTTCGATGAACTGCAGCAGAGCGTCGATGTTCTGGCTGACATCGTGGTCCTGCGTACCCGCCAGAAACGCGTCGGCGCTGTCGTTGTAGTGGGCCAAAGTGCGATGGGTCAACTCAACCAGGGCGGGCGCTGTCAGGTTTGTTGGGCGGCTCATGCGGGCGAGAATAACGTGAACCCCATGCAGGCGAGGTCCGGGTCATCGAACACCCCACTGCCAGCACTTCCATCACCAGGTTCACCGTCCTGACGCGCCGCTGCATAGGCTGTCGGCTGGCTTCCAACGCAAGGTCTGGCTGCTGCCTTCGCCGTCGCCTCGGCTGATGTCGGCCGGGCGGAGCTTGCCCGACCGATAATGCCCCACTCGAGGGGTGTTTGCCATGTCAAAGCTGCTTTGGATCGCCTTGCCACTGCTCGTGCTGGCGGCGCTCGCCGCGTGGCGGGTGCGGCGGCGCCCGCTGGCATGGCGCCACGCACTGAACGTCTGGTCGAGTCTTCTGTTGCTGGCCTATCTGGCGACGACGGCCGCACTGGGCATCTTCTGGGTGGCCAACCAGCAGTTGCCGGTGTTCGACTGGCACTACCTGTTTGGCTACATGACGCTGGCGCTGCTGGCGTTGCACCTGAGCCTCAACTTTGGCGTGGTCTGGCGTTTCCTGACCCGTGGGAGCAGTACGGTGTCGGCTCGCGGCAGCACTGGCAGCACTCGGCGTCTGGCGCTCGGTGCATTCGGAGCGCTGGGCGCGTTGGCGGCACTCGGCGTGGCCTTTGGGCTCGGACAGCGCCAGGCGCGCCGCGAACCGGGCGCTGCGGCGCTGGCCGCGCTCGGCATGCCGCAGCGCGCGTTGGCAGGCCTGGCCAGCGTTGAGCGCTACCACGCGCTGTCGGGGCACTCGCGTGCGGGTTTGCTGTCGCGCGCGCCGACCTTGGACTGGGGCGCGGCTCCCGCTTCGTTCAAGCACTACCCGCGTGCCGAGCGCATCGCGCTGGCGCCGCCGGGCACGGCGCTTGGCAGGCCGATGGATCTTGCCGCCTTGAGCGCCACGCTGTGGCACACCGCGGGTGTCACGGCGACGCGCGCGGGCCTGCGGCTGCGCGCCTCGCCCTCGTCGGGTGCGCTGTTCGCCACCGAGTTGTACGTGGTCGCGAACTCGGTGGCCGGGCTCGCGCCAGCGCTCTGGCACTACGACGCCCGCGCGCATGCACTCGAACGGCTGACGCCGGGCCCACCCGACGACATGGCGCTCGGCGCGGGCACGGCGTCGGTCCTGCAAGGCGCCGTGGCGACTATCGTCGCCACGGCCGTGTTCGCCCGCACCGGCCACAAATACGGCGTGCGCAGCTACCGCTACGTGCTGGCCGACCTTGGGCATGCACTGGAGAATCTGCGCCAGGCGGCGCTCGCGGTCGGCGCGTCGGTGCACTTCGTGGCGGCCTTTGACGAGGCGCGCATTGCCGCCACCTTGGGGCTTGACGAGCGTGAGGAGGGCGTTCTGGCCCTCGTGGCGCTGCGCCCGCCGGGCCAGCCGGCGCCCGTGGCCTCGGCCGGGGACCTGCCGGCGGTGTTGTGGCACGTTCCCAGCGTGGAGGCATCGGCCAGCAACCCGCTTGACGCCGTGCATGCGGCGACTTCGCTGCGTGCGGGCGTGCCTGCGCCGCCGCGCGCAATCGGGCTGGCTGCGCAGGCGGCTGCCCCGGCGGCGGCATGGATTGCGCTGGCGCCCGTGGCAGCGAACGCCGTCGACGTGCTGGCGGTCATCCGCGCGCGCCGTTCGGTGCGCCGCTTCGCCAGCACGGCGCTGCCACTTGACAGCTTGGCCGGCGTGCTGGCAGGCATGGCGGCGCAGGGTGAGCCGCTGCTGTCGGCGGCGGTGCGCGTGTACGTGGTCGCCAACGCCGTCTCGGGGCTGCCGTCAGGCGCTTATCGTTACGACGCCGCGCGGCATGTCCTGACGCCCCTGCGCGGACCCGCCGACCTGCGCGGCGCCGCGCAAGCGGCGGCCTTCGACCAGGAGGTGATCGGCGCCGCCGCGGTCGTATTCGTGCTGTCCCTTGATCGCGCCGCTTTCGCCGCCGACCCGGCCGGCCCGGCGCGCGGTTATCGCCATGCCTTCCTAGAGGCTGGGTTGGTCGGCGAGCGCGTCTACCTCGAGGCGGGTGCGCGCGGTCTGGGCGCCTGCGCGGTTGGTGCCTTCCACGATGACGAGGCCGCCGCGCTGCTGGCCATCGACCCGGCGCGCGAGTGGGTTGTGCACTTCGCGGCACTCGGCACCTTGGCGCATTGACGCAAGCTACCGGCCAGTGGTGTGGGTGCAGGGCTCTCCGAGATGGTTGGAACAGCTTTAAACTGAGGCGCCATAGCCAGCAGCGCCGTGGCCCGCCAACCGACGCGAGATCTTAGCCACCATGTCTTCCTACACCGCCACCATCGTCTGGCAGCGCGACGCGCAAGCTTTTGTGGACCACCGCTACAGCCGCCGCCACACTTGGCACTTTGACGGCGGCGCGGTGGTCAGCGCCTCGGCCTCGCCACAGATCGTAGCCTTGCCGATGTCCGATGCCGCCAGTGTGGACCCGGAAGAGGCCTTCGTGGCTTCGCTGTCGAGCTGCCACATGTTGTGGTTTCTGGATATCGCCGCCCGTGCCGGTTGGGTGGTCGACCACTACCGCGATGACGCCACCGGCCTGCTGGCCCGCGACGCGAAGGGCTTGCTTGCCATGACGCGTGTCACGCTGCGCCCGGCCGTGCGCTTTGCCGGCGAACGCACGCCCTCGGCTGAAGCCCATCTGGCCTTGCACCATCAGGCACATGCGGCCTGCTTCATTGCCAACTCGGTCAAGACCGAAGTGCTGTGCCAGCCGGTGCTTGAACCCATCCTCGACACTTGCGCCAGATCACTGCCATGACCTACCTGCCCCCTCACTTTGACGAGACTGATCGCGCCACGCTGCATGCGCTGGTGCAAGCGCATCCCCTGGGCACCTGGGTGGTGCAACACCAGGGTGAGCTGTTGGTCAACCAGATCCCCTTTTTGCTCGACGCCGAGCGTGGCGAGCACGGCACGCTTGTTGGCCACGTGGCGCGCGCCAACCCGGTGTGGCAGGTTTTGGCGTCCGGGGCGCCTTCGGTGGTGGTCTTCACTGGGCCGCAGGCCTATGTGTCACCCAACTGGTACCCCAGCAAACACGCGCACGGCAAGGCGGTACCAACCTGGAACTACGCCACCGTGCACGCGCATGGCGTGCCGCAGGTCTTTGACGACCCGGCTCGCGTGCTGGAGCTGGTGACGCGCCTGACGCAACGCCACGAGGCGGCGCAAGCGCAGCCGTGGCAAGTGTCCGACGCGCCCGCTGACTATCTGCAAAGCATGCTCAAGGCCATTGTCGGCATTGAAATCCCGGTGCGGCGTTGGGTTGGCAAATTCAAGCTCAGCCAGAACCGCCCGCAGTCGGATCGGCTGGGTGTAGCCGCTGGTTTGATCGGCCAGACGACTCCGCAGGCCACGGCCATGGCCGCTTTGGTACAGGCCGAACCCAAAGCCGCAGGCAAGTCCTGAGCCAGCAGCCGTTTGCTTTGCGCTGGCGTCTGGTCGACTGACGACTGCACCTCGCGCGACCGAGCCGCTAGGGTCGGGACTCTAATCATTGTTGCGCTGCAGCAAAATGACTTGCTATCCGGCGAGCTCTTCCTATAATTCGGTCCATGCTGCACTGCAACATAGCCGAGAAATCCGGTTGTGACAGGTAGCTGTCCACTTAACTCAGGAGCTTGATATGACTTACACCGCCGAACAATTTGTCGCAGCAAACAAGACCAATGTTGACGCATTGGAGGGTCTCGCTGCGCAGGCCTACAGTGGCTTCGAAAAACTGGTCGAAGTGAACATGGCTGCGTCCAAGTCCATCTTGGGCGACTCCTTTGGTCACCTCCAGGCCTTGCTGGGTGCCAAGGACGCGCAAGAAATGCTGGCCCTGCAGACTGGCCTGATCAAACCGCTGACAGAGAAATCAGCCGCATACGGTCAGCAGGTATACAGCCTGGCCGCCGGCACCAGCAGCGAATTGATGAAGGCCTTCGAATCCAAGGCGGCCGATGCGAAGACCAGTTTCAGCAAAGCGGTCGATGACTTGGTCAAGAGCGCCCCCGCTGGCACCGAAACCGCTGTCGCAGCGTTCAAGAGCGCCGTGGCCGCCGGCCAAAGCATCATCGAGACGGCTCAGAACTCCGCCAAAAAGGCCATGGAGGTTGCTGAGTTCAATGTGACCGAAGCGGCTGAAGTCGTCGACGTCGCACCCAAGGCATCCAAGAAGCGCTAAGCCGGGTGCCGCACGGCATGAGGAGTTGAGCGGCACCTTTGGGGTGCCGCTTTTGCTTCAGCCCACTCCAGTCCGGCGCACCCAGTACCTGTCGGCGATCAAGCCCTTGTCAAACCGGAGCCCTCACCATGTTCACTGACGCGATCACCGGCCCCGACGCCCGCGCGTCGCTGCTGGCGGAGGTTGAGTTCAAGTGGCTCATGGCTGGCCACGGTTGGTGGATCGACATGGCACGCTTTCACCGTGACCCGGTGTACGCCACTGAGTTGCTGGACTTGGCGCTGGCGTCTCAATCGAGCGCCTTGCGCGACTGCGCCGCCGTGTTGCGCTCGCGTGCGGGCCTGACGACGCGGCGCGCGGCATGATTCTACCCAGAGCGGGCGCGGTGTACTGCAGGCGGGGCACATGCATGGCATGATGCACGGCGGTTTTTGTCCGCTTGCGCAAGGAGCCCGATGTGAATGCCCGTGTACCCGAATCCGCACTGAATGCCGCTCAAGCCCTGACCCAGGTAAGCCAAGCGTGGGATGACAACATTGTTGGCCAGATCAGTCACTACATCAGCATTCCAGCCAAGTCCCCGATGTTCGATGCGCAGTGGGCGGAGCACGGCTACCTGGATACCGTGCTGCGCAACGCCGCAACCTGGGTCGAAGCACAAAGGGTGGACGGCCTCAAGCTGGAGATCATCCGGCTGGAGGGGCGCACACCGGTCTTGTTCTTCGAAGTCGCCGCGTCGCGGGGCAATGCAGGGGCTTCACCGGAGCGCGCAACCGGCGCGATCCCGCCGACGGTGGTGATGTACGGGCACTTGGACAAGCAGCCCGAATTCACTGGCTGGCGCAGCGATCTGGGTCCGTGGACCCCCAAATACGAGAACGGCAAGTTGTATGGTCGCGGCGGCGCCGACGACGGCTACGCGGTGTACGCCAGCATCGCCGCGATTCAGGCGCTCAAGAGCCAGGGTCTGGCCCACCCGCGCATCGTGGGCTTGATCGAGACCAGCGAGGAGAGCGGCTCGCGTGACCTCTTGCCCTACGTGGACGCGCTGCGCAGCCGCATGGGCGAGGTGGCGCTGGTGATCTGCCTGGACTCGGGTGCCGGCAATTACGACCAACTCTGGCTGACCAGCAGTCTGCGCGGCATGGCCACCGGCGTGCTGAAGGTTGAAATCTTGACCGAAGGCATCCACTCGGGCGATGCCAGCGGCCTGGTGCCTTCAAGCTTTCGCATCATGCGTCAGGTGCTGGACCGGCTGGAAGACAGCGCCACCGGGCGCCTGCTGCCCGATGCCTTTTACTGCGACGTGCCGGCCGATCGATTGGCGCAGGCGCAAGTGACCGCCGCCATTCTGGGTGACGAGGTGTACAGGCGCTTTCCGTGGGCACACTATGACTGTGGCGGCGCCACCATGTTTGCGCTGCCCACCACCACCGATCCGGTACAAGCCTTGCTGAAACGAACCTGGTTGCCGGCGCTTAGCGTCACAGGGGCGGACGGCTTTCCGGCCTTGCAGGACGCCGGCAATGTGCTGCGGCCCTACACGGCGTTCAAGCTGAGCCTGCGTCTGCCCCCGCTGGTTGATGCCGCCATGGCCGCGCAGCAGCTCAAGGCGCTGCTGGAGGACAACGCTCCGTACCAGGCGCGGGTGACCTTTGATGGCTTGAGCGCTGGCACCGGCTGGAATGCGCCGACCACCGCACCGTGGCTGGAGCAGGCCATGAATGCGGCCTCGCAATCCCACTTCGGCGCGGGCTGTGGCTACATCGGACAGGGTGGAACCATCCCCCTGATGAACATGCTGTCCAAGGGCTTCCCGAAGGCGCAGATGATGGTGTGCGGCGTGCTCGGCCCCAAGAGCAACGCACACGGCCCCAACGAGTTCCTGCATGTGCCCTATGCCAAGAAACTCACGGCTGCGGTGGCGCAGGTTATTGCCCAAGTTCCGGTTTGAGAGCCGGCACATCCGAAGGACCCATTCATGTCAAACATCGCTTTTCTCGGTACCGGTCTGCTGGGTGCCGCCTTGGCCGAAGCGGCGGCCAAGCGCGGCGATACAGTGCGTGCATGGAACCGCTCGCCGGCCAAGGTGCTGGCCCTTGCCCCGTTTGGCGTGCTCGCCGCCGCAAGTCCGGCCGAGGCGGTGCGCGACGCGCGGCGCGTCCACATCGTGCTCAAGGACGACATGGTGGTCGAGGAGGTGCTGGCGGCCGCGCGCGGCGGGCTGTCACCGGATGCGGTGGTGATCGACCACACCACCACACTGCCGGCGCTGACCGCCGAGCGAGCCGACCGGCTCAAGGCGCAAGGCGTGAAGTACCTGCATTGCCCGGTGTTCATGGGTCCCGCAGCGGCGCGCAACGCTCAGGGAACGATGATGGCAGCCGGGCCCAGGGCGCTGTTTGACAGCGTTCAGTCGGATCTCGCGGCCATGACCGGTCGTCTGGAGTACATGGGTGAGCGTGCCGATCTGGCCGCTGCCAACAAGCTGCTTGGCAATGCCATGATCATCGGCGTCGCGGCGGTAATGGCCGATGTATTGACTTTGGCCCAAGCCAGCGAGGTCGCTTTGGACGATGCCGTCAAACTGCTCGGTTTGCTCGACTTGAATGCGATGGTGGCCGGGCGCGGCGCGAACATGGCCAGGGGCAACTTCGCCCCGAGCTTCGAGCTGACAATGGCTCGCAAAGACGTGCGGCTGATGCTGGAAACCGCAGGCGACCGACCGATGGCGGCGCTACCCGCCATTGCGGCGCGCATGGATCAACTGATAGCAGCCGGCCATGGCGCTGACGATTGCTGCGTGCTGGGCGTCGACGCGGTGCGGCCAACGTAGCGAGTCGGGCGCGGCAGGCGGTCTGTCCCCCAAGATCTCAGGTATTCGGGCGGGTCTCAGTACCCTCGATCAACCTTGCTGTCGAGTGCGTCACGCGTCTTTTCGAGCCGGTCTTTCCAGGCGCGCCGTTCATCGGGCGGCAGCCCTTGCAGCACCCGGAACTTGGTCAGCGTCGGGTCGTCTTCGGTCCAGTATTCATCGCGTACGCCGATTTCCAGCTCGGCCCCGATCGACACGATGCTGGCGCCGCGCAAGGTCGAGTGAACGGTTCGCTTGTCGGCATGCAGGGTAATGCGGCCGTCGTTACCGAAGTCAATGAACCAAACCACGCGGCCCTGCGCATCGGTACTGACGTCGCTGAAGGCGCCACTGAATCCGGCCACTTTGCGCCACTTGGCGATCTGCGCGGTAAAGTCAATTTGATGGCCCTCGGTGTCGTCGGGCGTCTTGCCATCAGCCTCGGCAAGCCTTTGCCTCTCCAGCGCGGCGCGGGCCGCTTCCTCTTCCTTGAGCTGCTGTTCAAGGCGGTCCTGCTCCAGGCGATGCGTGATCTTGTCCGCCCACAGTTGCACCCGGTTGGCGAAGTTCTGAAAACTCATCGCCACGGGCTCGGGAACCAGGTCCAGGGTCAGAACCGAGGCCTGTCCACCGGACACTCTGTTCGCGGCGTTCGTCAGGGCGTCACTCGCCGTGAAGACGATGGTGCACAGGCCTGCCGAGGGGGATGCGGTTTGCCCCGGTGCCTTGACCACTTCGATTTGCAGCCCCGCCGCTGGCAAGGTGGCATCCAGCGGGCCAAGCTGCGCCTGCTTGGGACCGCCCGCCAGCGGTGTTTGCACGAACTGAGCTTGTTCGGCGTGAACCTTGAGTTGTTTGGCGGACTGAACCATCTCGGCGTAAAACCCATGCGCCTCAAAGCGCAGACACCCGGGTAGATCCACCACACGGGTTCGCAGGAGGCGTGCTTGTTGCTCCTGGTACACGAACCATGCGAGCCCCAACACCACCGCCACACTCACGATCAGGATAAGGGTTTGACTTTCCATGGGTCCGCAGCCTTTCAAAGATGTGATTATTCAACGATCCCCGAACACGCCGC
>JAUXWC010000307.1 GCA_030685025.1 Rhodoferax sp. | reverse complement strand
GAGCACCGGGAACAAATCGAACAGCTCGGGCGGTATGGGGGGGTTGGCCGCTTTGTAGGCCAGGCCCATGCGCAGGTTTTCTTCCACGGTGAGGCGCGCAATGATTTCGCGGCCCTGCGGCACAAAGCCAATGCCGGCGCGGGCCCGTTCATACGGTGTGGCGGTGTGGATGGGCTTGCCATCCAGCTCGATGCTGCCGCTGCGGATGGGCACCAGGCCCATCAAACTCTTGAGCAAGGTGGTTTTGCCCACGCCGTTGCGCCCCAGGATCACGGTGACCTTGCCCAGCTCGGCCTGCAAACTCACATCACGCAGGATGTGCGAGCCGCCGTAGTACTGGTTGATGTTTCTTACTGTGAGCATCATCATCGTCCCAAATAGACCTCGATCACCCGCTCATCGGCCTGCACCTGCGCCAGCGTGCCTTGGGCCAGCACGGCACCGTCGCACAGCACGGTGACGATGTCGGAGATGGTGTTGATGAAACTCATGTCGTGCTCTACCACCATCAGCGAGTGTTTGCCTTTGAGCGACAGAAACAGCTCGGCGGTGCGCTCGGTTTCTTCGTCGGTCATGCCGGCCACCGGTTCGTCGAGCAGCAGCAATTTGGGGTCTTGCATCAGTAGCATGCCGATCTCCAGCCACTGCTTCTGGCCGTGGCTCAGGTTGCCGGCTTGGGCGCCGACGCTGTCGGCCAGATGGATGGTGTGCAAGACCTCGGCCAGGCGGTCGCCCTTCGCCGAGTCGAGCCGGAAGAACATCGAAGCCTTCACACCCTTGTTGGTCTTGAGCGCCAGTTCCAGGTTTTCGAACACCGTCAACTGTTCAAACACCGTGGGTTTCTGGAATTTGCGCCCAATGCCCAACTGTGCGATCTCCGGCTCGGTGTAACGCAGCAGGTCAATCGTGCTGCCGAAGAACACCGTGCCTTCATCGGGTCGGGTCTTGCCGGTGATGATGTCCATCAGGGTGGTCTTGCCCGCACCGTTCGGGCCGATGATGCAGCGCAGCTCGCCGGGCGCAATGTCCAGCGAGAGTTTGTTGATGGCCTTGAAGCCGTCAAAACTGACACTCACGTCTTCCAGGTACAGGATGCGGCCATGCGTCACGTCCACTTCGCCGTGTTTTGCGATGCGCGAGAAACCGGCTTGCCGGCCACCCGATTCGGTCTTGCCTAACTGTGCGTGCTGTTGTCGCGCTTCAAGGCGGCGCGCGCCTGCTTCCATCAGCTCGGGGGTCATTTTGCAGCCCCTCTGGATTTGGAGAGCTTCGTCATCGCGAGGCCGTAGGCCGTGGCGATCCATGACCGTGGATTGCCGCGCTGCGCTCGCAATGACGGACGCAGGGCAAGGCCCTTGACGAGGCCGGCGATTCCATTGGGCAAGAACAGCGTGACACCAATGAACAGCGCGCCCAAAAAGTACAACCAGTACTCGGGGTAGGCCACCGTCAACCAGCTCTTGGCGCCGTTGACGATGAAGGCGCCAACGATCGGGCCGATCAGCGTGGCGCGGCCACCCACTGCGGCCCAGATGGCGATCTCGATCGAGTTGGCCGGGCTCATTTCACTCGGGTTGATGATGCCCACCTGCGGCACATACAGCGCGCCGGCCACGCCGCACATCATGGCCGAGATGGTCCAGATGGTGAGCTTGTAGCCAACGGGCGAGTAGCCGCTGAACATGACCCGTGTCTCGGCATCACGCACCGCCTGCAGCACGCGGCCAAACTTGGCGGTAACCAGCCAGCGCGCCAGCAGAAAGAAGCCCAACAGCGTGACACCGGTCATGACAAACAGTGTCATGCGCATGCTGGGTGTGGCAATCGGAATGCTCAGGATGCGCTTGAAATCGGTAAAACCGTTGTTGCCACCAAAGCCGGTCTCATTGCGAAAGAACAGCAGCATGGCGGCAAAGGTCATGGCCTGCGTGATGATGGAGAAGTACACCCCCTTGATGCGCGAGCGAAACGCGAAGTAGCCAAACACAAAAGCCACCAGCCCCGGCACCGCGACCACCAGCAACAGCGTGGCCGCAAAACTGTCGCTCAAGCTCCAGTGCCAGGGCAGCGTTTTCCAATCCAAAAACACCATGAAGTCGGGCAGATTGCTTTTGTAGTTGCCGTCGGTGCCAATCTGGCGCATCAGGTACATGCCCATGGCGTAACCGCCCAGCGCAAAGAACACACCGTGCCCCAGGCTCAGGATGCCGGTAAAACCCCAGATCAGGTCCATCGCCAGCGCACAGATGGCGTAACACATGATCTTGCCCAGCAGCGCCACCGCGTAGTCGCTCAAGTGGAACAGGCTGCCCTTTGGCACCAACAGATTGAGGACAGGCGCCACCGCGCAGACCACGATCAGCGCGACGATGAAGGCGCTCCAGCCGGTGCGGGATAGCAGCGGGCCGCTACTCGGCAGTGGATTGCCGCGCTTCGCTCGCAATGACGGATTTAGGGGAGTCGTCATCGCTTAGGCCTCCGCCGAGCGGCCCTTCATGGCAAAAATGCCTTGCGGGCGTTTTTGGATGAAGATGATGATGAGCACCAGCACGGCGATCTTGGCCAGCACCGCGCCGGCCCAGCCCTCCAGAAACTTGTTGAGCACGCCCAAGCCCAGTGCGGCATACACCGTGCCGGCCAACTGGCCGACACCGCCCAGCACCACTACCATGAAGGAATCGACGATGTAGCCCTGGCCCAGGTCCGGCCCGACGTTGCCCACTTGGCTCAGGGCGCAGCCGGCCAGCCCCGCAATGCCGGAGCCCAAGGCAAACGCATAGGTGTCGATGCGGGCGGTGTTGACGCCCATACACGCGGCGATCGGGCGGTTTTGCGTGACGCCGCGCACGAACAGGCCTAAGCGAGTGCGGCCAATCAACCACGCCACCGCCGCCAGCACAAACACTGCAAAACCAATGATCACCAGCCGGTTGTAGGGCAGCGACAAATTGCCCAGCACCTGCACACCACCACTCATCCAGGACGGGTTTTCGACCCCCACGTTTTGCGCGCCAAACACACTGCGTACCAATTGCATCAGCATCAGGCTGATGCCCCAGGTGGCCAGCAGCGTCTCCAGCGGGCGGCCGTACAAAAAGCGAATCACACTGCGCTCCAGCGCCGCGCCCATCAGGGCTGAGGCCAAAAAGGCCACCGGCACCGAGGCCAGCAGGTACCAGTCAAAGGCGCCCGGCAGGTATTTTTGGAACAGGCCCTGCACCACATAGGTGGCATAGGCGCCAATCATCATCAGCTCGCCGTGCGCCATGTTGATGACCCCCATCAGCCCGTAGGTGATGGCCAGGCCCAGCGCCACCAGCAGCAGGATGGACCCCAGGCTGATGCCGCTGAACAGCGCACCCAGCCGGTCGCCCCAGGCCAGTGCCGATTCGACCTGGCGCAACGAGGTATTCAGCGCGGCTTTGACATCGGGCTCGGTCTCGGTTTGCAGCCGTGCCAGCAGCACGGTCTTGGTGTTGGCTTGGGTGCTGCTGACCAGCAGCTTGGCAGCCTCCAGCCGTTTGGCCTTGTCAGAACTGTTAAGCAAGGCCGCCGCACGCACCAGGCCCAGTTGCGCCTTGATCTGCGGGTTGGGCTCGGCGGCAAAGGCCTTCTCGATTAAAGGCAACTTGCTCTCGTCCGCGTCGCTTTGCAACTGCTTGATGGCGGCGATGCGAATGGTCTCGTCTTTGGAGAACAGCTTGAGCGCGGCCAAGGCAGAGTCCAACTCGCCACGCATGCGGTTGTTGTTCATCACGTCCTCAGCGCCCTCGGGTACCGGTACCTCGGTGCCGGTGGACGGGTCCATGCCTTTGCCGTCACGCACGATGATGACCTTGTCGCCGGCCAGCTTGACCGCGTCGTCCGACAGCGCTTGCAAGAAGGCCGCCGTCTTGTCGTCGGCACTGACCATGGCCTTGTTCAGCGCCTCCACCCGTGCGTCGCTGTCACCAATGCTGATGGACTTTGCTTCCTCGGCCGTTAAGGCATGGACGTTGATCGCTATGAAAAAGGTAGCAAAAAAGAGCAAATGTCGAAGCAACATCAAGTGGCACCAGAAAAAGCTGAGATATCCCGCCAAGGCTGTCATTGCGGGCTTGACCCGCAATCCACGCTCGCCAGCAATTGCGCAGGCCAAGGCGTTGTGGGTTGCGGGTCATGGATTGCGGGTCAGGCCCGCAATGACATGGTTGTGTTG
>JAUXWC010000050.1 GCA_030685025.1 Rhodoferax sp. | reverse complement strand
TCGATGGACGCCGCACCGGTGCTGCGGCGTGACCGGGCCGGCGGCGCATGGGCGCTGTGGGAGCGGCTTGCCGCCAAGGACCCCGCCTTTGGGCGCCCGGCTGGCTTCTGCGGCCATGTGGACCAGACCAAGTGGGTCACTTTCACGGTGACCGACGCCAGTGATGCCTTTGCCAAGCTGATGGAGCGCTTCAGCGCCAGCCCGGCCGGGCGTGGCGGGCTGGTGACCCTGGTCAGCTCCAGTTGGCGCCTGACCTTTCACCTGTACCACCCGCCGGCCTATGCCACCCAACCTGCCGGCGTGGGGGTGTGGTGGGGCTACGGCCTGTTCCCTGACCGCGTGGGCGACTACGTCCCCAAGAAGATGGCCGAGTGCAACGGCCGGGAGATCCTGCAAGAGCTGTTCTCCCACCTCGGCTTCCAGGCGGAACTGCCCGGCCTGCTGGCGACCTCGAACTGCATTCCCTGCATGTTGCCCTACACCACCAGCCAGTTCATGCCACGCGCCAGGGGCGACCGGCCCGACGTGGTGCCGCCTGGCTCGGTCAACCTGGCGTTTGTCGGTCAGTACTGCGAGGTGCCTGACAACGTGGTCTATACCGTCGAGTATTCGGTCCACTCGGCCCGTCTGGCGGTCGCCACCTTGCTGGGGTTTGCCCACGAGCTGGCGCCCACCTACAAGGGGCTGGAGCATCCCAACGCCTTGGTCGCGGCGATGAAGATGATCCTGCACCAGGCGTGACGACGCTTCGATTGTCCCGGGCCTCCTTTCGCTGGCGCACAACTTGCGCTGCAAGGTGGTGGCCGAGGGTGTCAAGACCGAGGAACAACGTGGCTACTTGGCATAACCTCATTCAAGGTGCCGTTGCCTTCCAACGCTGGCGCGGCAGCGCCAGGGCCACGCCCGCGTGTGCTGCGGCGATCACCATGGAGAGGCCGCCCGGCGCCAGCATGGGCTATGCCAGCCGCAGCAGCATCGCGCTGGCGGCGGCGCCCAGCAACCAGGGCAGCAGTCCATACAGCACCAGCATCAACACCAAAAACGCCAACACCGGCCACCGACCCTTGGGGGAAAAGCAAAAAACAGGGCCAGCGCGCAGTCGCGTGTCATCAGCAGCACCAAGGCAAAGGGCTGTAGCGGGAGCTGCTGTAAAAGCGTTCGGGGCAAGGCCACGTGTGCTGCGCTTTGCGCCCAGCCTGACGAACGAATCCGTCGATGTTGCAGGCTCATTGACAACACGCTGTACTAGGCAATCGGCGTGCACAACTCCACCAGGGTGCCATCGGGGCAGCGCAGGTACGACACCACCTGGCCCCAGGGTTTGGCCGCCGGGGGGCTAAGCTCTTTCGCGCCCGCGGCCAGGGCGGTGGCGTGCGCGGCGTGGACGTCGGCGGTCACAAACGCTACTTCCATGCCCAGCGGCTGAGCCGACGCATGCGCCTGCACGTGGCCACCGTGGAAGTTCATGTCACCGAGTTCGTGGGCCGCAAACGACAGCGTGGTCGCTCCCGTGTCCAACTCGCCATAGCTGCCCGATTCGTGCAGGAAGCGGCGCCGAAAGCCAAAGGCCGCTTCGAAAAACACCAAGGAACTGGCAACGTCGGGGACATAGATGATGGTGTAGCCGAATTTCATGTTGGTGCGGTCTGGCGGAATGCGGAGTTGGCCACTATAGCGCTGGCTCGCCATGTCTGGTTTGGCAGGGGTCAGGCGTCTTCACGCCAATCGAAGTCCAGTTGTCGTGCGGTGTTCAGTGCCAATTCCCTGCCAGTGAGTCGCGACACAAGATGAAGACTCATGTCAATTCCAGCGGAGATCCCGGCTGATGTGACGATGGCACCTTCGTCAACCCACCGCCGTTGCTCCAGCACCGTGATCGAAGGGAACATCGTTTTCAGGTCCTCGATATCCTCCCAGTGGGTCGTTGCACGCTTGCCTTCTAGCAGCCCGGCCTGCGCCAGCAGGAAAGAGCCGGTGCAGACGGATGCGGTGACCTTGGTCATGGCAGCCGTGTGTGCGATCCAGTCCTTGACCGCAGGCGTTTCCAGCTCGGCAGTGACGACGCCGCCCGGAATGATCAGGAGGTCGATCGGCGGATGATTGGTAAACGTGTAGTCCGGTGTCACCACCAGCCCAGCCCTGGCGCGAACGGTGCCGCTCTGTCTGGCAACGGTGAAAACCGTGAAGGGGTCCGGTTCGGAGGTGTGCTTCTTCCTGAATACGCGCGACGCGGTAGTAAATACCTCGTACGGACCAGCGAAGTCCAATACCTCCGCATCAGGAAAGACGAAGATTGCGACGGAAGTGGTCATGGCATAGGCGTCAGGCGCCCCGAAATGGAAAGAACGAATGGTTCGGTGCGTGCCATGTCCGAGTTGGCTAAATCCCGTGGCTGTGCAGCACAACCGTGCCCTTGGGGGTGTGCAAGGTGGCGGTGATATCGGCCGGCCCGGTCTCCAGCGCAATGCCGCTCAGGCCGATGGCCTCATAGGCCGCTTGCAGTTTGGTGGCGGTCGGGTGCGTGATGGCCAGGCTATGCAGCGTCACGCCCGAGCGCGGCAAGCTGTTGCGCGGGTGCAGGCGCAGCGGCTCGGCCGCATCCGCCTTGCCCCACTGGATCAAGCTCGGCAAGGCGCCGTTGAACAGCCGTTGCCCGTCCTCGCGCACCGTGATTTGCCATTGCAGCAGGCCACGGCGTGAATGGCGGCTGGCCTGCACCGTCGGCCCTCGGTCGATGCCTTGCGCTTTCAAGGCCGCGCGCGCGGCCCCGATGTCGCCGGTCTGGCCAACAAAATGCACCAGACGCGGCGCCGCCGCGACAGCGGCCTGCAGCGCCGCATCGTCCATGTCGAACCAGCGCTTGGCCGTGGCGCCAGCGGGTCGCTTGGCCTGCGGGTCGGTGGCGATGATTTCAAAGTATGCCAGCGGGTTGGCCGGCGTGGCGATCTTGAACAGGCGGTTGTGGGTGCCGTACTGCGGATGCTCGCCACCCGGACCCGGTGTGATGCCCAGCGTGGCCTCGCACCACTGCACGCCGAGGTCCAGCGTGCGCGCCACGACCACCAGATGATCAATTTGGGTCTTCATGGGGTGACCATACCATTGCAGCCGGACCTTTTCGCTGGCAACAGATTGAGTGACGGTTGCCGCACGCATGTGTGGACCGTGATTCGAAGTCGTGCGACAAAAAGTATCATTGGTGCCCGTCAAGGAGAAATCTGAATGCGACCATCTGAGGCACTGCAAGCCCACCGCGAAGCGATACGCAGCATTGCCCTGCGCCACCGGGTGACCAACGTCCGGGTGTTCGGCTCGGTGGTGCATGGTGACGACACTGACGAAAGTGACCTCGACTTGCTGGTGGAACCTACCAGTGAAACCACGATGATGGATATTGCCAAGATTCAACTGGAGTTGGCACAGTTGCTCAAAGTGGCGGTAGACGTACTGACGCCGAAGGCCTTGCCCATCAAGTTCAGGGAACAAGTCATTGCCGAGGCGCAAGCATTGTGAGCAAGTCGGATGCCCTTCGGGTCCCGGATTACCTGGGTCATATTGTGGAGGCCATTGACCGCATCCATCGCTATGTGGAGGACACGACCGAACTCACTTTTCTCGACGACGAAAAAACTCAGGATGCCGTCGTTCGGAATTTTGAAATCCTCGGTGAGGCGGCGCACAACATTGAGATATTTCATGCTGAGTTTGCAGCAGTGCACCCTCAGGTCCCCTGGGCTCTGATGTACACCATGCGCAACCGCGTTGCACATGGGTATTTCAAAGTGGATTTCGAATTGGTGTGGAAAACGATTCATGCTGATTTGCCAGAACTGCGGAGTCAGGTGTCAGCTCTGCTTTCGTGAGCAACCGAACGTTATGGCTCGGATGGGAGTTTTGTGCCTGGAAGTTTCAGGTCATTCCGGCCTCCAGCCGTCGTGCAATCAGCGTAAGAGGCTCCCAAATTCATAGCAATGCTTGCGCTGTCCTCCAAGCCAGAAACTCCGATGGCCGCAAGCCATAGCGCACCAAAACCCCTTCATGCACGCGCCGCAACTCCTGCACCAGCAAAGCATGAACATCCGCCCGATCAGTCGGCGGCAATGACCCAAGCGCACGTTCAATTTCACGTAAGGGATCAGCCTGCGGCTGCTGCACCACTTCGCGCACCGTCTGCCTGATCAAATCGCGGTAGGCTAGGCGGATGGGGTCGGGCTCGGTCAGGTCTTGCTGGATGGCATGGTATTCCTGGGTGGAGCGTTCATAGGCCCACACGTACAGGTCACGCAGCAGTTCCACTCGCGTGAGTTCATACACCCCCAATGTTGAGTGGCTGTAAGCCGCCTCGGGCACATCCAAAAAAGTCAGCGGGCACAGGTTGGCACGAAACAAGGGCAGGTTCGCCGCCAGGCGCGAGGTGCGCTTGTTGATGTCGGCAAAGGGCTGCAAGTAGGGCAGGTTCACCATGGCGAAGAAAGACTGCTCAAACGGGTCGGTAATTTGGTTCAACTTGGTCAGCACGACGTCCAGGGTCTCGTCGATCTGCTGGGGTGTGGACAAGGGGCGGTACACGCTCTTGCCGATGTCCACGGCGTGTTGTCGGATGCGGCCTTCATCGGCTGGGTTGGGCAGCAGGTTCTCCGCCAGGGCGCTGTGCAGGTTCATCAGCAGGTAACGGCTCAGGCCCGATTGCCCTGCGTTGCTCGCCTCCGCGGAGTCCACCAGCAGTTCGATGGCGGCCTTGTGGTTCAAGATCATTTGCGTTTCGATGGCGCCCTTGCCGGTGGCGATGCGCCCATGCTCGATCAAGGCCACGGTGTCCAGGCGCGAATAGGTGTTGCCCTCCAGGTGGCTGGAGGCCCATGACAGGTCAATCAGCAGGCGATTCAGGATGGCGCGGCTGTAGGTGCCAGCAGGCTCGTGCATGCGGCTGGTCTTGCCCATGTTGTGCAACTGGCGGCGCAGCGGCGCGCTCAGGTAGGCGCTGGTGTTGGGCTGGTAGGCGTCCAAAAAGTCGCGCTGGTAGCCCACGGGCTTGCGGGCCTGTAGGGGTTGGGTGACGTAGGCGAGGATGTCCTGGCTGTCGGCGGACAGGGGGATGTGCGTGGGCAACGAATTGCCTGGCGTGCCCGATGCCGTGCCAGACGTGGAGCCAAGGGTGGTCACGGAATCAGTGGCCAAAGGCAAGTATCGGCGGGCGCGTCCCGCGCCTTGGGCGGCAATGCGTTGCTCGGCGATGCCCTGGCTGATCCAGCGTTGCACGGTGCGACGTGCCAGCACGGGATGCTTTGCCAGCAGCTCCGCCAAGGTGAAGCCTGTAGGACTGGACTGGATGCTTCGGAAAAGATCCGATGGCGCGGCCGGGGCTGGAACTGGCGCAGTTTCAGATGATTTGGCGCTGTTTTGGGGATCCATAGCACCAATTGTGGCGCTGATTGCCTAACTGCGCCACTATTGGCTGTTGATTGTGGCGCGGTTTGTCGTTTTCGCTTGGGCCAAACCGGTCGTCCTTGCCACTCCAAAACCAATGCGCCAAAGCGCGGGAGAGTCCGACTCAGCGTTTGCCCCGGCCCAGCGACGGCGGCGCCGCCGTCACCCCGGCGCCGCGCACTTCCAGGCGCACCTCGTCGAGCACCTGGCCCGTGGCGTCCGTGATTCGCACCACGTGCCGCCCCGGCCAGGGCAGCCACTGGGCGGAGGTGCCTTTGGCGAACACCTTGCCGTCCATCAGCCAGCGCAGTCCGGTGCCCTCGGCGCTGAAGCTGACGCGTTGCCGGTTGGGCGGGATGTCGGGGTCCAGGGCGATGATGGTGCCGGTGGTGGGCGCGGTGATCCGGGCCGCCCCTTGGCCGGCGCGTTGTGGGCTGTTTTGGCCTCTAGACCCCGAATACTGAGCCTCACTAGCTCCTGAATTCATAGCAAAGTTGGTTTGCTGCGTGCCCAGCACAAACCACTCCATGCGTGCTGCCTCGACCGGCGCCGGACCGGCGGCCTTGACCGTGGGCGGCGCAAACTGCACCGCTGTTTGCACCACGCCGGCTGGCGCTTGCGGCGCGCGGCTGGGCTGGGTGGTGTGAAGAAAGCGCATCACCGCCGCCCAGATTGGCGCCGCGCCGGTGCTGCCGCTCACATTCCACATCGGCGCACCGCTGGCGTTGCCAACCCATACGCCCACCACGTAGCGCTGCGAGTAGCCCACGGCCCAGTTATCGCGCATGTCTTTGCTGGTGCCGGTTTTGACGGCGCTCCAGAAGCGCGTGGCCAGAATGCTGTCGGTACCGAAGGTGCGGGCGCGGGCCAGGGGGTCGGACAGAATGTCGGTGACGATAAAAGCCGCGCGCGGGTCGAGCACCGTGCGCGGGGCGGGTGTAGGCTCGGGGGTCAGCGAGGCGGGGCCGTAGCGGCCGCCATTGCCAAGGGCGCGGTAGGCGTTGGTCAGCGCCAGCAGCGACACTTCAGCACTGCCCAGTGCCAGGCTGTAGCCATAAAAGTCGCCACTTTCCTTGAGCGGCAAGCCCAGGCGCAGCAGTTGCTGGTGGAACGCGTCGGGCGACACCATCACCAGCGTGCGCACGGCGGGCACGTTGAGCGAGGCCCCCAAAGCCGTTCGCGCCGACACCCAGCCCTTGAACTGGCGGTCGTAGTTCTGCGGGATGTACAGGCCATTCGCGGTCTGGATTTGGGCGCCCGAGTCCTCCAGCAAGGATGCAGCGGTGATGCGCCGCTCGGCAATCGCTTGCGCGTACAAAAACGGCTTGAGCGTGGAGCCTGGTTGGCGCAGGGCGGTGACACCGTCCACCTCGGCGGCGTTGCTCAACTCACCCGATGAGCCGACCCAGGCCAGCACCTCGCCGCTGGCCTTGTCCAGTACCACGATGGCGCCGTCCTCCACGTGGCGGCCCGCCAGCTCGCGCAGGTGTTGCTGCAAGGTTTGCACGGCGAAGCGTTGCAAGGGTGCGCGCAGCGTGGTGCGCAGGGTGTTGGCGGGCGAGGCTGGCAGCGCGGGGCTCTTGGGCTGGGTCTGCGCCGCCTGTGCCGCCTTAGCCAGTTGCCGCGCCACATGCGGCGCCACGCCGTTGCTGGTGTCAAAGGCTTTACGCTGCAGCGCGCCAGTGACGAACAGGTCGAGCGCGTCACAGTCGGCTGCTGCCATGGCGCTGGCGGTGGTCTTGGTGCCGGTCCCTTTGCCGGTGCTGGCGGGCCGCAGGCTCTTGAGAACACTGCACGCGCGTTGCGCCACCTGCGCTGGCTTGGCGTTGGGTGAGCGCACCAAGGCCGCGGCCACGGCGGCTTCGCGCTGGTCCAGCCCATGCGCGGCTTTGCCAAACAGCGTTTGGCTTAGCGCATCGATGCCCACCAGTTCGCCGCGAAAGGGCAGCAGGTTGAGGTAGGCCTCCAGAATCTGGTCTTTGCGCCAATCTCGTTCCAGAGCCTGCGCCGACACCGTTTGGCCGATTTTTTGCACCACGCTGCGGCCGCCCGACGCGGGTTTCAAGTCGTCATCGAGCAGGCCGGCCAGTTGCATGGTGATTGTGGAGGCGCCGCGTGTTTTGGTATGCCACAGGTTGCCCCAGGCGGCGCTGGAGACCGCCTGCCAATCAACCCCGCTGTGCTCGTAGAAGCGCTTGTCTTCGCTCAGCACCAGCGCCGTGCGCAGGGCCGGGGAGACGTCCGCCAGCGCCACCCACTGGCCGCGCCGAACCGTGGCATCGGTGCGCAGGCGGTGGATCACCTCGCCATGGCGGTCCAGGATCAGAGTGTCGGAGGGGCGGTGGGCGGCTTTCACCGCGGCGAACGTGCTGGCGGCCCACGTGTGGCTTGAGCAGGTAGCAAGCAGCAGCGCCAGCAGAACGCCTATTCTCAACTGCGGTTTCATGGCAGGGCGCATGCAGGTGTCATCTTGTTGGTCCTCCAGAGATCCCCGCAAACATGCATGGTCTTGCATTGCATTACACACTGAGACGTGCCATCGTCGCTCTCCCGGCACTCGGCCGTGAGTGATGTGATTGGTCAGGAGGAGTTGCCCCCATGTTGCGTCGCAATTTTGTATCTTTTCTGAGTGGCGTGGTCGGCCTGTGGCTGGCTTCCAACGCCTACGCGGCGCCCGCTGTTGGTCAGCCGGCACCGGACTTCAGTCTGACCGATACTGCCGGCAAGGTGGTGCGCCTGAGTGATTTTCGCGGCAAACACGTGGTGCTGGAGTGGACCAATCCGGGGTGCCCGTTTGTGTGCCAGCATTACGGCGCGGGCAACATGCAGGCGCTGCAAAGGGAGGCGGCGGTCAAGGGCACTTTCGGACTGGCCTGCGGCCGGCGCCATCCGTTGGCGCCCGGTAGGTCTCAGCGCGACCAGGACAGCCTGGCCAGCCAGCACAGCCCAATGGGGGCTGCCAAGCTCTAGCTGCGGGTTGACGGTAGCGCCAAGCGCTGGCGCAACTCGATGCCTGCCCGGATTGTGGTTTACTCTGCGGCGCCATCCACGCATGCTATTCTGCGGAAAAATGTGACCACCGGCACGAATTGTTGTGTGGGTGAGGTTGGTTTAGAGTGATTGGCACCGCACAATCACCACCCATCAAGGAAGGTGCGCTTTGAGTGTTGAATTAGACCTTGCGTTTTTCCGCTCGCTGGCCGATTGCGACGCGGCCAATCAGCGCGTGCAGAACCGCCTGGCCAAAATGCACAGTGGTGAGGATGTATTGCGGTTTTTCACCCAGTATGCGGGGTGGAATGGCCATTTCGCCAACGGCGTTGCGGCGCTGGCCAGCCTGATCGGGGACAACCGGGGGATCTTCCAGGAGCCCGGTTTTGCCCGCGCTGTTGCTGACCGCAGCAACTACGTGGCCAGCTTCATCTTTGATGCGGCGCGCGACGAATACGACGACCACATCAACCCCCTGCGCGATACGCACCGCTGCATGGCGCAGGCGTCGCTGATTTCCATGGCAAAGTTCTATGGCTTGGGCAACGAGGTATTGAACGAGCCCGACCCACGCGCCCTGAGCGAGGTTTGCAACGGGGTGATGTTCGGTTATCGTGGTCGCCATCAAACCGGCGCGGGTGTGGTGGGTGAGATTTTTGCGGGCATTGGTTACCACCTTGGCTCCGAGTTGCTGGCCGACCGCGAGTTTTCCCTGATTGATGAGCATCTGCGCAGCCAGCGTGATGACCTGGTGCAGCATTTGATGCGCTCCACGGTTGAGCTGGCCGGGGGCAAACACCGCTGTTATGCCTGGGTGGGTGTACACAGTGGGCATGGAGGCGGCGTCGAGGCCGATCATTTTGAGTTTGCCGTGGCCGGTGCCAAGGCCGGTTTGCAGTTCTTGGTGGGCGCCACGCAAGCGGACGCGGTTGCGGCGCTGAGTGCCGGGTTTCGCGCCTTCGCCGAGGATCATCGCAAGTTCTTCTTGATTGGAATGGACAGTTTTGGAGACTTCCAGAATTCATGACAACGCGTCGTCATTGCGAGCGCAGCGCGGCAATCACCGTTGTGGGCACATCCCTCGTGGATTGCCGCGCTGCGCTCGCAATGACGGGTTCCGCTGTCATACATTTGGGAAACGTCGATAGTTCGATCCCTCGGGAACACAAGTCAATTGAAGCGAACGGAGACAAGATGAAGGGAATGATGAATCTACTGGAACGTGCCGGCCTGGTACGGCGCGAGGGTGAGGCGTTTGACCCCGATGCGGCACCCGCGTCGGGCGATTCGGGTGATGCGGCGCTCGTCGCATCGCAAGCCCCGCCGAGGCCAAGCGACCATGGTGCGCCCCTCGCGAACGAGGGGCCCGTGGCCGACGTGTCCGGGTTGAGTCTGGCGCAGATCTACGCCAGCGCCGGGGTGGCCGCCGCCTCCTACCCCGCCGAACGCCTGCTTCGCTTGCTCGATGGACTCAAGGCCATGGAGGAAGGCACGCGGCGCCAAGCCATTGCCGCGATGGACGCGGCGGACGACACCTGGACGATTGCCGATCCGCTGCACGACGCCAGCCTCAAAATTGCCGCAATCGAGGCGCACGCGGCAACACTGCGTGCGGGCGTCACGCAGGCCGAACAAGACACGCAGATGACCCTGGGAGCGGTGCAACAGCGTCAGGACAAGTCGGTGGCGGAAATCAAGCGCCAAATCAATGAGCTGGAGGGCCTGCTGGCGCGCGAACTGGCGCGTGGCGCTCAAGAAAGCGCGGCGCTGGCCGCGACACTGCAGTCCAGACGAGAGGCGGCTTTGCGCGAGCTCGAAAGCTTGATGCGCACGGTGGGCCAGTTTCAGGCTCTGGTGTCTCAATTCAAGTCGGCGGGAGCCGCCTGAGCATCGCCTAAGCCGGTTTAGAACACAGCGTATTCATCTTCGTCAAAGGGTAGAGACATGGCATACAAACCAACGGGCCTGACCAAGGCCCTGATTGCAATCGTCGCTTTGGGCCTGATCGGCTCGGTCGGCTGGAATTTTTTCTTGAAAGACAAGTTCAAGGCGTACCAGGAGGGCGGCCCAAGCGCCAGCGTCACCATGGGTGGCACGCCCAAGCCCAGCGGCGGCACCACGGCACCCGCACAAGCCAGCCCCCCCGTGCCGACGGGCAGCGGACCGCTGGGCGGTGCGGCTAAACCCTTGCGCGTCAGTTTGGTGAGTTTTCACGGTTATGCGCCGGCCCTGGTGGCCAATGGCAACAGCTTGAAGACCAGGGCGGGCTCCATCTACGACAAGCTGGGCGTCAACGTTGAATTTGTGATCAACGACGACATTCCGACCTTGACCACTTTGTTTGAATCGAAGGCGGCGGTGTGTGCCTGGCGTACCTCTGATTTCTGGGCCCAGGAGCAACCCAATTTGCGCAACGCCGGCCACGATGGCAGGGCCGTTATCGTGGTGGACAACACACAAGGCGGCGACGCGGTGATCGCGCGAGATGCGTCGGTGCAAAAGATCGAAGACCTCACCGGCAAATCCGTGGCCCTGCTGCAATACACCCCCTCGCATGGCATGTTGATCGACGCCATCGATAACTCATCTATGACCGCACGCGCGAAAAAGCAGGTCAAAACCGTCTTCATCAAGCCAGAGGGGGGCACGGCGGAAGTTCGTGCCGCGTTTGTCGCCGGCAACGTGGATGCAGCGGTGTTGTGGGACCCGGATTTGTCGCTGGCGCTGCGTGACGTCAAGGGCGCGCACGTTATTTACTCCACCAAGACCGCCACCAATCTGATCTACGACGTGATGGTGTGCGACCAGCGCGAGTTGACCAAACCCGAGAACCAGGCGGTGTTTCAGAAGTTTGTCGATGGCTGGCTGGAAGGCGTTACGGCGTCGCGCGCCAATCCCGATCAAGCGGTGGATGCCTTGGTCGCGACCAAGGAGTTCTTCAAAGTGTTGGCCGCGAAAGAGGGCAAGCCCTTCGTCAAGGGCTTGTTTGCTAATCTGGTGTGGACTGATTTGGCCGATAACGCGCGTATCCTGGGTTTGGCCGGCGGCGTGAACCACTACGAACGCGTCTATGGCCGCTTTGACCAGATCTACCGCGCCGAAGGGTCGCTGGCCAACCCGAAGTCGCCGGTGGTGAGTCCACAAGACAGTTTTGACTACCGCTTCATCAAGGCCGGTTTGGCGCGCAACGCTAGCGCCACGGCGCAGGCGGCCAAGCCGGTCGAGACCTTCTCCGAGAAAGGCCGTGCTACCGCCCTGGCTGCGCCAGCTTCGGTGACCAAGCCGGTGGCGGTGTCCTTTGCGTCAGGGTCGGCAGAGTTGTCCAAACGCGCCCAGCAGACGGTTGACAAGGATATGGTGCCCTTCATCGAGAACAATGGCAGCGCCTATTTCGAGGTCAGCGGCAATACCGATTCGGTAGGCTCTGCGCCAGTGAATCAGGCCTTGTCCGAAGCGCGGGCACGCGCGGTGGCCAACTACCTGGAGAAGCAATGGGAGATTCCAAAGACGCGTTTGCGGGTGGCGGGTTATGGCGCCAGCCGGCCACTTTGCAACGAGGCCAACCCCGCCAGTGCCGACATGAGCCTGGATGAGTGCCGCGCGCTGAATCGGTCCACGCGTCTGGCGGTGTTTGGCAAGTAGCGGACACTGAGCGCACATGGTTGATTTCTGGAACCCCTACCGCGCCCTGGATCCGACTCGGCGACGTCTGCTGGGTGTGGCCAGTGTCGTGGGTATCGTCATCCTGTGGGCGCTGCTGGCCGCCAGCGGCCTGTTGAGCAAGAACCAATTGCCTTCGCCCTGGTCAGTGGCCGAGGCGTTTGCTTACCTCAGTTGGTACGAGGGCAAAAGCCAGTTGGCCGTGGCGACGATGTGGTCGGTGGGGCGCGTCGCGGCCGCCTCCGTGCTGGTGATGATCGTTGGTATTCCCATGGGTATTCTTATGGGCGCCTCGCCCCGGGTGGATGCGGTCTTGTCGCCCTTGGTGGACCCGTTTCGCTCGGCGCCGGTGGCAGCGCTGCTGCCCATCATGGTGATGTGGTTTGGCATCGGTGAAGGCATGAAAATCGCCTTTCTGTTTGTTGGCTCCATCGTCTATTTGACGCCCTTGGTGCGCGACGCCGTTCGTTCCGTGCCCGAGCAGTATCTGATTGCCGCCAAAGACATTGGCGCCACGCAACTCGAATGCATTACCAAGGTGCTCTTGCCCCTGGCCATGCCGCGCATCATGGACGCCATCATTGTGGGCGTGTCGGTGAGTTGGACCTACATCACGGTGGCCGAATACGTCAATGCCCAAGAAGGCCTGGGGCAATTGATTGCCAACGCCAAGCGTTTGAGCGCGATGGACCAGGTGTTCGCCGGCATCATCGTCATCATGGCGGTGGCCCTTCTGACTTACCA
>JAUXWC010000298.1 GCA_030685025.1 Rhodoferax sp. | reverse complement strand
CATCAAGCCGTAGACCGCAACGGCCTGAGCGGTCGCCAGCAGTGCCGCCTGCCCCGAGTAACGGAAGATCGCCCGGTACAGGCCAAAACGGATGAACACCGGCACCGCCAGCAAGGGCGCCAGGCCATAGACCAGCCATTGCGCATCGGTGGGGACATGCAGTGTGTCGAGCCTGAGCGTGAACGCCAACCAGGTCGCCACGATGGACAAGACCACGTCCATGGCGATCACCACCAGGCGCTTGGCGGCGCGTGGCAGGCCCATCATCTGCTGGTTCAACATGGTCATTAACTCAGGCGCCGTGATGGGCACGGCGGCACCACCGGCTGAACAATCCAACCGCGGTGCGCCTCAGGCATGGCAGTTCCTGTGTTTCTTGGTCATGTGGAGAACTCAAAGTGGGTCAATGCGACACGCCGTCGCGTTGCAGCACGCGCAGCGCCGTCAAAAGCATGATCTTCGCATCAAACCACAGAGACTGGCGCCGCAGGTAGGCCAGGTCCAGCGCCACCTTCTGCGTGGTCGGCAACTCATCACGCCCGTTGACCTGCGCCCATCCCGTCAGCCCGGGCCGCAAGCGATGCACGCCGCAGCGTGTGCGCAGTTCGATCAGATCGTGCTGGTTGTACAAGGCCGGGCGCGGTCCGACAAAGCTCATGTCGCCCTTGAGGATGCTCCACAGTTGCGGCAACTCATCGAGGCTGCTTTGCCGCAGAAAGGCGCCGACCGGCGTGACGCAATTGCCCGGATCCGCAAGCAGGTGGGTGGCGACCGTCGGCGTGCCGACCTTCATGCTGCGGAACTTGGGCATCCGAAACACGGCGTTGTTGCGCCCCACTCGATCAGACCAGTAAAGCGCCGCCCCACGCGAGCCAACCCGCACCACCAAAGCGATCAACAGCATTGGCACCAGCAGCAGCGCCAGTGCCGACAACGCCAGCAACACATCAGACGCCCGCTTCATGGCTCAGCGACACCGGCCAGTGCGCGGCGCAGGCCCTCGTCAACCGTGATAGGCGGACGCCAACCCAGCAGGCCGCGAGCTTTCGAGATGTCCACCTGCAAGTTCCCGCACAAGCGCTGCACAGCGTCGCGCTTGCCAACCAGGGCGCCTGCCAGGCGCATGATTTGGGCCGGCACTGGCACTAAACGCGACCGTGTGCCAGCGGCAGCAGCAATGCCCCGGACCAGCTCCGGCGTTGACAAGTCCTGACCGTCGCTGACCAGGAAAGTCTGGTTCGCGGCCAAGGGATGAACATGACACAGCACGATGAAATCGACCAGGTTGTCCAGGGCCACCAGACTGCGGCGATTGCGCACGGCGCCCAGCGGCAAAGGCCAGCCACGCCGCACGGCACGCATCAGGGCGGCAAAATTGGCCTTGACGCCCGGGCCGTACACCAGCGGCGGTCGGATGATGACGATCTCCATGCCGGTTTGAGCAGACAAGCCCAGCAGACCTTGCTCCGCTTCGAACTTGCTGACGGCGTAGGCGTCTTGTGGAGCAGGCACATCCGACTCGGCAAACGGATGTCCCAGCCGGGTGGCTTCGCCGTTCACCTTGACCGAACTCAGGAAGACGAATCGCTTGACGCCGGCCTTGGCGCACTGCCGCGCGAGGTTCAAAGTTCCATCAACGTTGACAGCGCGGAATTCCGCAAGCGAATCGGCTTGGTGCTCGGCGACGATGTGCACGCGCGCCGCCAAATGCACCACGACCTCGACACCCGGCAGCGCCGCCGACCAGTCCATCTGTGCCAACGGGCACGCCACACCATGCACGGCGATCACGGCACGCGCGCCGCCAATTTCGGAAACATCCTTTGGACGTCGCATGGCAGCGATGACGCGCACGCCCACCATGTCGCCCAGTCGCTTCACAAGCGCCCGTCCGACAAAACCGCTCGCTCCCGTCACCAGCACGTTCATGACTTGTCCATCAGTTCCTGGTAGATCCGCATGTGCACGCGGACCACCTGTCGGACATCAAAGGCCCGCTCGGCCAAGGCCCTCCCAGCGTCACCCATGGCCTGGCAGCGTGCCGGGTCGACAAGCAAGCTGGCGATTGCGTCCGCGAGAGCCGCAGGGTCGCGTACCGGCACCAAGACACCGGAAACACCGGGGTCAACGGCATCCCGGCACCCCGGCACATCGGTCGTCACGACTGGCCGAGCGCAGGCCGCAGCCTCCAGCAGTACCTTGGGCAAACCTTCCCGATGTGAAGGCAACACAACAAGATGTGCCAGGCGAAGCACCTGCGGCATGTCCGATCGCTGACCCCACAACTCCACTGTCCCTTCCTCGCACCACTGCGTCAGCTCGGAACTGGCGAGGCTGGCCGGATTCTCAGGGTCAAGCGCGCCGACCAGGCAGAAGCGGGCCACTGTCCCCTGCTGCTTTAACAAGCGCGCCGCTTGAACGAATTCGCGCACCCCCTTGTCAGCCAACATGCGAGCCACCAGCAGCACCACGGGAACACCTGTAGGCAGCGGCGTCGCGGCATACTGCAGCAGGTCCACCCCGGAGCCGCGAATCATCACCACCTTGCTGTCCGGCAAGCGCGCCAGCGCGGCCAAGCTGGCCCGGTCGTCGGGATTTTGAAAGACCACCTTGAGCTTGTGATGGCCGAAGACAAAACGGTACAGACTCACCGCCAGCCAACGCCGCAACACGGCCTTCGGACCACGCGCCAGGAAAACAAATCCGAGCCCCGACACCGCCAGCACCACGGCAGGGACCCCGGCCAGCCGTGCCATCAGTCCGCCCAGCAGCACCGGCTTGATCGTCACCAAATGCACGATGTCGGGGCGCACCGCCCTGAACACCTGCCACAACTGCACCGCCGTGTGCCAGACATTGCGTAAGCCTGCTTCGCCTCGCCGCAGCACCAGGGGATGCACTGACAGGCCGTGCCGCCGGAGTTCATCCAACTTGTCCGTCAGTCCAGTCGCTATGTGAACGGCATAGCCCTGTCGCTGCGCTTCCAGCGCGATCGGCAGGCGATGCGACAGGAAGAACCAATCCACGTTCACGACAAACAACAACGTTCGGCTCATGCGTGATTGGCCTCCAGCCAGGCTTGAAACATCAGCACCGCCCAGAGTTGGTGCTGCCAGTTGCGCCGTCCACTCAAGTGCTCGTGCCACCTGCGCTGAATGGGAACAGGATTCAGATAACCTTCGCGCCGCAGCCGCACCTCGCTCAAAAGGTCCTCCGCCCAATCGCGTAGCGGGCCACGCAGCCAGGCGTCAATAGGCACGCCAAACCCCATCTTGGGTCGCTCGATCAATGCCTTGGGCACATACCGGTACAGCACCTGGCGCAGCGCCCATTTGGTCGTGTAGCTACCATTTTCATAGCGCAGCTTGTACGCGAGCGGGAGTTGCCAGGCAAACTCCACCACGCGATGATCCAGAAACGGAACCCGCGTCTCCAGACTCACGCCCATGGCGGCACGGTCCACCTTGGTCAGAATATCGTCCGGCAGGTAGCTCAGCATGTCCAGCGCCATCATGCGCTCCACATCACTCAACCCAGGCAGCTCGGGCCGCTGCCCGGTCAGAATCGCGGCTGGCTCCACACCATTGATCACCAGCGCCGCGGGGTCATCCCAATTCGACACCACGCCAAGGTACAGATCGTCGATGGTTCGACTCGCCAGAACACCTGCGCCCTTGTGCAATTTGTCGCCCACATTCGCCCACCGGGCACGCGCCGGAACCCAGGCCGCCACGCGGTTCAAGGTCTGCGGCGAGAACCGCGTCAGGCCCCACGCGAGGGCCCGGCGCAGCGGCAAGGGTAATACCGACAGCCTGTGCCACAAGTGCGCAGTCATGGGATAACGGTTGTAACCGCCAAACAACTCGTCCCCCGCATCGCCGGACAGTGATACCGTCACGTGCTGACGCGCCAACTGACTCACCAAAAAAGTGGGTATCTGCGAGGAGTCGGCAAAGGGCTCGTCATAGAGGCTGGGCAAGCGCGCAATCACGGCCATGGCCTGCTCTGGCGTGACGACCAACTCGGTATGCTCGGTACCCAGGTGCCGAGCCACCGCCTTCGCGTATTCGGCCTCGTCATAGCCCGGCTCATGAAAGCCGATCGTGAACGTCTTGACCGGCCGCGTTGACTGTGCCTGCATCAGGGCCACAACGGCGGACGAATCCACTCCGCCCGACAGAAACGCGCCAAGCGGCACATCGGCCATCATTTGCTGCCCAACTGCAGCCTTCAGCAGGGCCTCCAGCGCATCCACTGCCTCACCCATGGTTCCCGAAAAGGGGTGAGCCACGCCCCGCTCCACCGCTGCGGACCCGGACCAGTACGACCGAATAACCGGCTCAGGCGCCTGCTGCGAAACCGTCAGCAACGTGCCGGGGGGCAGCTTGTGGACACCTCGGTAGATTGAACGGCTGCCGGGCACGGCCATGTGCCGCATGTACAGGCACAGCGAGTCGCGGTCGACCTCGGCATTGAAGGCTGGGTTGGCCCGCAAAGCCTTCAGTTCGGACCCAAACAGAAAGACCGCCGACGCACTGGTGCCTTGCCAGCCGTAGTAGAGCGGTTTTTCGCCCATGCGATCACGCCCTAGCGTGAGGGCTCGTTGCAGCCTATCCCAAACAGCGAAGGCGAACATCCCGACCGCTCTCTCAAGGGTGGCCTGCACGCCCCACCCGTCAAAGCCCGCCAGAAGAGTCTCGGTATCAGAATGCCCGACCCAAGCGGGAGCGGTCCCGTCCTTTTGCATGTCCATCCGAAGATCCAGATGGTTGTAGATCTCACCATTGAAGACGAGGACGTAGCGACCGCTCGCTGAGCGCATGGGCTGCGCGCCGGCCGGCGACAAGTCCACCACGGCAAGGCGACGATGTCCCAGCGCAATGCCGGCCTCGGCATCCAACCACTGGCCTTGCGAGTCCGGGCCACGGTGGGCAATCGCATCGGTCATGGCGCTCAACACACGCCGCGGATCACCAACGTGGTCATGGGCAAGGAGATAACCCGCCAATCCACACATGATCAAGCAGCCCCGCCGACAGATTGCAGCAATGTGACCATCCGTGGCCCAGTTTGCTGAACACAGTAGTCACGCTCAACGCGCTGTCGGCCAGCCAGCCCCATCTGAGAGCGTAGGGACGGGTCACCCAGCAAGGTGCGTAAAGCCGCCACCCACTCCTGATTCGAATTGGCCAAGAACCCGTTGACCCCTGGTTCGACGATTTCCGGATTCACACCGACACCCGAGGCGACCACCGGCAAACTGCATGCCATGTACTGAATCAGCTTGTAGCCACACTTACCGCGCTCCCAGTCCGAGTCCACCAAGGGCATGACACCGATGTCGCAGTCGGCAATGGCCTCAACCTCCGTATCCTCTGACCAGGGCACAAGCTCAATCGGTACGCCTGGCAATTGAACGGCGCCGCCGCCAATGACGCGAAGCACGAAACTGGCCTCTCGAACCAGAACCCGCAAGGGTTCGGCCAGCAATTGCAGGTAGTGGACCGTGGCAGGCGAACCAATCCACACCACACGCAACCGATCCAACTTTGACGAGTCCAGAATCGACCGCCGCTGGTGTGCCGGATAGCGCGCCAAGTCAAGCACGGTTGGGACGACCGCCACGCGTGCCGCTCCATTGCTGCGGGCGTAGTTCGCCAAATAATCGTTGCCGCCCACCACCAGTGCGGATTTCGCCATCAAACGTCCGAGCCGACCTGCAAACAAACGCCGTACCCAAGCGCGTGGATTGGCATCGTAGGCAAGATAGACTGCATCGTCGTAGTCCAACACATAAGGAACTGACCGAAGCAATGCGGCTTCCAGCCACAGTGGCCACCACGGGAATGCTTCCTTCTCGATCCACAACAGGTCATAAGCCTCGCGCCGCTGCAACGTCGCCCAGCGCTTCACATAGGCACCCACCAAGGCCCAAACCGGGTAAGCGCCGCGCGCGTAACGTAGCCGCAGCAGCGCGTCAGACAGCAAGGGTTGAACCGTCACTTGTATCGCCGCCTCCTCAAGCCACGGCACATACTGCAGAAAGCGAACCCGAGACGAGGCGCCCAAGCGGCCGTAACGCGTCAAAATCAGGACTCTCATCATCTCGGGATTCAGATGTTCTCGGCTCGCAACACGGCTCTGCGAAACCCCCGATACCAGAGGTGCAATTGGTTAAGCACATGTTTGATGGGGATCAGCATCCGCATCGCCCATCGCTTGTCGGCTGGCGCAATGGCCAGGTATTGGCGATAGTAGGCGGCGGGGTGCACTCGGTAGACCCATCGCGCCAGACCCAGTCGCTGCTTCATCATCTGGGTGCCGGTATTGTCGTCATGCAGCCGATAAAGCTGATGGGTGGTCGGTATTGCCCGCAGGTGACCCTTATCCAACATCTGAAAAGTAAACAGGAAATCCGGATAGTAGTAACTGTCGAGCGCCACACGGTCAAGCTCCAACAATTTGAGCCGGTCGAACAGGCCATAAATGTAGAAATTTCGCGCATTCATGGTGGTTTCCTCGGCCAGGAAGAAGCGCAGATGTTGACCGCGTCGGTAGTTCGGAACCATGCGTTCCACAACGGTCCGACCGTCTCGAACGAAGCGCAAGGCGCCCCGCACACAAAAGTCGTCGGCGCGGATCACCGCCACCAACTCCTCCAGCCAGTTTGATGCCCAGGCGTCATCGTGCGCCGCCCACATGAAGAACTTGCCTCGCGTGTGATCCAGCACGAACTCGAAGTTCCTGCCAGCCCCGATGTTCTCTTCTTGCCGGACATAGCGAATCCTTCGATCACGCGCCGCATAAGCTTCACAGATCGCCTGCGTCCGGTCGGTTGACGCGTTGTCGGAAATCAGCAACTCAAAGTCGGAAAACGTCTGCGCCAGCAGTGAATCGATGGCTTCACAAACGAAGTTCTCCCCGTTGAACACCGGCATCCCAATACTGACCGTTGGCACAGTGCCCGGCCCCGACGGTTGGCCGGTCGCATCGGGCACGGCGTTTTGCTCAAGCTCCAGCACGCTGGCCTCTCAATTCCACAAGTCGTAACCACAAGAAATGTCTCGGCGCAGGTGTCGCCGCGACCACCGCCGCGGCTGTCAACGCAGCGGCGCCGACCAGCCATAGCGCGTCGATGGCGCGACTACCCGTTGGCGGCCAACACAGCTTGGCCAAGCCACTGGCCGCCGCGCCCGCGAGCAGCGGCAGAACCAGCGTGTCGCGGTACCAACGCCACTTCTCCCGCAGCAACAAGCTGCGGTGCATGAACTGTATGCCGACCAGCACGTAGAACGCGTTGAGAACGAGCCAGACCCAGGCCGCGCCAAGGCTTCCGTAACGGGGCACGGCCCAAAAAATAGCTGGAACAATCATCACAACCGCCACCGCATTCAAGCGTACCGCCAACCCGGTCCAACCGTGGGCAAGTTGCATCATGTAGGGCACCTGCATGAAGCCGTTCAACATCGTGCCGACCGCCAAAACGCCCAGCAGTGGCCCGGCATGCTGGGCCAGCGCCGGTTCCCCGCTCCACGCCAACAAGACACGTTCCGAGAAGGTCGCCAACACCAGCGCCGGCGCAATCAGGAACACGGCCGTCCACTGACTGGCGCGGTGATAAGTGGCAACCAGCGTGGCCTGATCGGATCGCGCCACCAACTCCGTCAAGCGCGGCGCCACCGCGGTCGACAGCGGCCCCACAAGAAAGTAGAGCGCACCCGAAACAGAACCGGCCAGTGTGTAGTAGCCGAATTGATCGAGTGGCAGCAGTTTGCTGAGCAGCAGCTTGTCAACCTGGGTCAACAGCAGCGCCAACACCGTGGTTACCGCCATGCCCCCCGCATAACGGGCGACCAGCCTGAGCTCGTTCAAGTCGAAGCGGGCTGCCCGTGGCGCCCTGGGTAGCCAGCGGTAGGTCTGTACGGCGAACACCGCAAGCGTCAGCACCGACACCGCGCCCTGCCAGAGAAAGAACGCTTCAACCGTTGGTGACACCCAGGCCAGCACCGCCACGGCGCCACCCCAGCGCAGCGTGGCCAATACCGACTGCGCTGCGTTGAGCCAAACAAGCTGCTGCAGGCCGAGGATCGCACCGCGATAGACCTGCTCGGCCATCCGCGCGGCCAGTACCCATCCCATCAGGGTGATGGCTTGCGCAACCTCTTGCACCGGCAGACGCTCCACTTGGAGCCACTGGCTCGCCAACAGCGGTGCGGCAAGCCAAACGATCATGACAACCGACAGCGCCACGCTGACGTAGACGGTCTCCAAACTGCGCAGCAAGTTGCGAATGGACTGTGCGCTGTGCGCTCCGGCCGAAAACCGTGCCATCTCGCGGCTCAGAGTCGGCGCAAGCCCCATATCCAACAGTGCGAACCAGGCCTGCATCATGGCCATGAAGCCGACCAAACCCCACGCCTCCACACCCAAATAGCGAATGTATACAGGTATGAATGCCAGGCCCATCAAGGCCGTCCAGCCCTGCCCCAGGTAAGCGGCGCGGACGTTACGCTGGAGCGACATACCGTTTGCGACGCATCGGTGCTTGGCCAGTCTCACCCATACAAAATGCTCGCATCAAACTCGTTTGCCTGCGCCCGCCAGCCCGCCAGCGCCGCGTTGCCAGGGTAGAACCGATACTCGTCACCCAACTGAAACTCCGCGCTGGCCGCGCCCGCCTCTGTCACAGCGGTGACCGCCAGGCGCACCGTCATGCCCCGCACCAGCTCGCCCTGTTCGGTGGATTCGCGCCGCGCCGGGAATTCCTTGAGCAGGCGTGCGATGTCGGGCACGCGGCCGTTCTCGCCCAGTTGGACCGCCACCCGCAAGTGCTTGCCAAAGCGGCAACGCGCTTGTTCCAGATCCCATACCTGGGTGATCGAGAACTGCATGCCACCCGAGAAACGATCCAGCTTGGCCTGCCCCATCACGATCACCAGTTCGTCATCTTTCAGCAACTGACGGTGGGCATTGATGGTCGCCTCGTCGGCGCGCGCCTCGATGACGGCGGACTTGTCGTCCAGCTTGAACAGCGCGAGTTTGCCGCGCTGACCGTTGATGACGCGGAAGTCGGTGATGATGCCCGCCAGCAACTGTGGCTCGCGGGTGTCGATCAGCTCCTCGATCGGGCGTTTGGCGAAACGCCTCACCTCCGTCGCCACTTCGTCAAACAAGTGGCCCGACAGGTAGAAGCCAATCGCGGTCTTCTCCAGTGTCAAGCGCTCCTTCACGCCCCACGGTGTGGCGTCCACCAAGTCGGGCTCTTGGGTGCTGGAGCCATGGTCGTCTTCGCCACCCATGTCAAACAGACCGACCTGGTTAGCGTTGGCCTGCGTGGCGCTGGCAAAGTCAAAGGCGCGGTCGACAGATTCAATCAGTGATGCGCGGTTGAGTTGCAGGCAGTCAAAGGCGCCGGCCTTGATCAGTGCCTCGACACAGCGCTTGTTGAGGCGGCTGCGGTCAACCCGCACACAAAAATCAAACAAACTGGTGAACGGCCCCACCTTGTCCGAGCTACCCCGGCCCTCGCGCGCCGCGACAATCGCCTCAATGGCCTGTTGCCCAGTGCCCTTGACGGCACCCAGCCCATAGCGAATTGAGGTGTTGGAGATCGGCTCGAAGCGGTGCACACCGCGGTTGATGTTGGGCGGCTCGAAGCTCATGCCCATCCTTAGTGCATCCTCAAACAACACCTTGAGCTTGTCGGTGTCGTCCATTTCGACCGTCATGTTGGCGCAGAAGAACTCGGCCGTGTAGTGCACCTTGAGCCAGGCAGTGTGGTAGGCCAGCAGCGAATAGGCGGCGGCATGCGACTTGTTGAAACCGTAGCCGGCGAACTTCTCCATGAGGTCGAACACCTCATCGGCCTTGTCCTGGTTGATGGCGTTCTTGGCCGCGCCGTCACGAAAAATCTGGCGGTGCTTGGCCATCTCGTCGGCGTCTTTCTTGCCCATGGCCCGGCGCAGCATGTCGGCGCCGCCCAGCGAGTAGCCGCCCAGGATCTGCGCGGTCTGCATCACCTGCTCCTGGTAGACCATGATGCCGTAGGTTTCGGACAGCATCTCGGCCACCATCGGGTGCGGGTACTCCACCACCTCGCGGCCATGTTTGCGCGCCACAAAACTCGGTATCAGGTCCATCGGACCGGGCCGGTACAGGGCGTTGAGCGCAATCAGGTCTTCCAGCCGCGTCGGCTTGGCATCCTTCAGCATGCCCTGCATACCTCGACTTTCAAACTGGAACACCGCCTCGGTCTTGCCTTCCGAGAACAGTTTGTAGACTTTGGGGTCATCCAACGGCAGGTTCTCAAAGGCGAAGTTCTCCTGCCCCGGATGGCGCTTGACGATGAATTCGCGCGCAATCTCCAAAATCGTCAGCGTCGCCAGGCCCAGGAAGTCGAACTTCACCAGGCCCACCGCCTCCACGTCGTTCTTGTCGTACTGGCTCACCGCCGAGTCGCTTCCAGGCTGTTGGTACAGGGGGCAAAAGTCAGTCAGCTTGCCCGGCGCAATCAACACGCCGCCCGCGTGCATGCCCACGTTACGCGTCATGCCTTCGAGCTTGCGGGCGAGCTCCAGCAAGGTCTTGACATCGTGCTCCTTGGCTTCGCGCTCGGCCAGTATTGGTTCCGCCTCGCTGGCGTAGACCGTTTTGTCGTCCTTCTTGCGGTCTGGCGGCGGCAGTTGCAGCGAGACCACCACACCCGGCTTGTTCGGGATCAGTTTGCTGATGCCGTCGCAAAAGGTGTAGCTCATGTCCAGCACCCGGCCCACGTCACGCACCGCGGCGCGCGCGGCCATGGTGCCGAAGGTGACGATCTGGCTCACCGCGTCCTTGCCGTATTTGAGCTTGACGTAGTCGATCACGCGGTCGCGGTTGCTCTGACAAAAATCGATGTCGAAGTCGGGCATGGACACCCGTTCCGGGTTCAGGAAGCGCTCAAACAGCAAGTTGTATTGCAGCGGGTCCAGATCGGTGATCTTCAGCGCGTAAGCAACCAGCGAACCGGCTCCGGAACCTCGCCCCGGCCCGACCGGGCAACCATTGTTCTTGGCCCAGATGATGAAGTCACCGACGATCAGGAAGTAGCCCGGAAAGCCCATCTTCACGATGGTGGCAATCTCGAACTCCAGCCGCTGCACATAGCGCTCGCGCACGCTCTCACGCTGGGCGGCGTCGGGATACAGGTGCAGCAGACGCTCGTTCAGGCCCTCGTGCGAGACGTGGCGGAAATACTCTTCGGGCGACATCCGCCGCCCGTTCACCTCGGGAATCGGGAAATCGGGCAACTGCGGTTTGCCCAACACCAGTGTCAGGTTGCAGCGCCGGGCAATCTCCAGCGTGTTGGACAGGGCAGACGGGATGTCCGCAAACAGCGCCTGCATCTGGGCGCTGGACTTGAAATACTGCTCGCGGGTGAACTTCTTCGCCCGGCGTTGGTTACCCAGGATCTCGCCCTCGGCAATACATACCCGCGCCTCATGCGCTTCAAAGTCGTCCGGCGCGGTGAACTGCACCGGGTGTGTGGCCACCACCGGCAGCTTCATGCGGGCCGCCAGTTGCACCGCCGCGGCCACGTGCAAGGCATCGTCAGCCCGGCCCACGCGTTGCACCTCGATATAGAAGCGGTACGCGAACAGGCCCGCCAACTGCAGCGCCGCCTCGTGGGCGCGGGCCTCGTCGCCCTGCACCAGCGCCTGCCCCACCGGACCGGCCTGCGCGCCAGACAGCGCGATCAGGCCCTCGTTAAGCTCTTGCAACCAGGCCAGCTTGACGCTCGCCTGGGGCTTGTCGGCGTTTTGGGTCCAGGCCCTTGCCAGCAGCTCCGACAAGTTGAGGTAGCCCTGGGTGCTTTGCACCAACACCACGATGCGCGACAGGGCGGCGGCGTCCTTGCCCAGCCCTTCCAGCCAGATCTCGGCCCCAATCAAGGGCTTGACGCCGCGCTTGCGCGCTTCCTTGTAAAACTTGACGGTTCCGAACAGATTGCTCAGGTCGGTGATGGCCAGCGCCGGCTGCGCATCCTTGGCGGCGGCTTTGACGATTTCATCGATTCGATTGGTACCGTCGACGACGGAGAACTCGGTGTGCAAACGCAGGTGAACAAACATGCTGCCTATTGTAAGTTTGCACGTCGCCTTGGACACTCACCGCCCTTGCCCGGGTCCGGCCGGCGGACCGGCGTCACGGGCGGGCGGTCTCCATGCGCAGCCGCCGCGCCGCTTCGTCGGCGCGGCTGTCATCGATCTCGCGCATGACACTACCGAGGTCCACGGCCGTCAGCTTGCGCTTGAACAGCCCGCTCAAGGGAACCTCCGGGTGCAGCAGGCCACGCTGGTACAGATCCCAGATTTCGTGCCCAAACTCGGTCTGCAGCAGTTCCGGGGCGAAGCGGCCAAAGAACGCGCGCAGATTGGCCACGTCGCGCAGCAGCATGCGCTGCGCATGGTTGTTGCCGGCAGCATCCACCGCCTGCGGCAAATCAATGATCACCGGGCCATCAGCGCCAAGCAGGATGTTGAATTCCGACAAGTCCCCATGCACCACCCCGGCACTGAGCATGCGCACCACCTCGGTCAACAAGGTGGCATGGTGCATCCGCGCCTGCTCAGCGGTAAACGCCACATCGTTGAGCCTGGGCGCCGCGTCACCGTGTTCATCGGTCACCAGTTCCATCAGCAGCACACCGTCATGAAAGTTGTACGGCTTGGGCACCCGCACCCCGGCACCCGCCAGGCGATATAGAGCGTCCACCTCGGCGCTCTGCCACGCCGCCTCCTGCGCTTCGCGGCCAAAGCGTGTTCCCTTGGCCATGGCGCGCGCCTGCCGCGTGTTCTTAACCTTGCGGTTCTCGGTGTAATCAACGGCTTGGCGAAAGCTGCGCTGGGTGGCCTCTTTGTAGACCTTCGCGCAACGAGTGTCCTCGCCACAACGCACCACAAACACCAAGGCCTCCTTGCCACTCATCAACTGGCGCACGACCGTGTCGATCAGACCTTCTTCAATCAATGACTGCAATCGCTTGGGTGGTTTCATGATGACCATTTTGCCTTGTGAACCTGTGAGCAGCCCAAAAGACAAATGCAATCTACTCTGCTAAAGTGAAACTGGCTCGGCCATCGCTCCTCGCATGCCGGCGTTCGGAAAGGTTCACCATGTACCCGTCCTCACATCTCTTGTCAGCGGTGCTCGCCCTCTGTCTCGGCCTGATCGGATGCGCCGCCCAGGAATCCAAAGGCAACGCGCCTCCCGCGGCCACCGTCACAACGGCACAACCTGCGCCGGCGCCGGCCACGCCAGCCCCTCCACCCCCGCCGGTCGCCCTGCCCCATGACGAAGCCATCCTCGCGGCCGCGCGCGATCTGTTCGGCAAGGCGCAGTTGCCTGCTGGTCAGACGTACAACGTCATCATTGACCCGCTGGTGGATGGTTCCACCGGTCTGCAGTCGCTGGCCACCGCCGCGATCGAGAAGAAGGTGATCGGGCTGATGGGCAGTGACTTCACCCAGTTTCGTTGGAAGCCCTTGAACGCCGCCAACCTCTCGGCGTTACCGCTGGTGTTCATTGGAACGTTTACGCCCATCAATCTGCAAGGCAAGGGCGATGGCGAGCGTAATGCCTACCGCGTGTGTTTCGCCCTGGCCGATCTCAAGACCGGAAAAATCGTCAGCAAAGGTTTTGCCCGCGCCCAGACCGGTGGCGTTGACCCCAGCCCCTTGCCCTACTTTCGTGACGCGCCGCTGTGGGTTAACGACCGCATCGTCGAGGGCTACATCAAGACCTGCCAGGGCACCAAGGCGGGCGACCCGATCCAGGCGGCCTATTTGGACAAGGTTGCCGCAATCGCCAGCATCGATGAAGCCACGCAGGCTTACAACAACAAGAAGTACAAGGAGTCCCTGGCACTGTTCACCGCCCTGCTGCGCAACCCGGCGGGAGATCAGCCCAGGGTGCACACCGGCATTTACCTGTCGAACCTTCGACTGGGTCGGCGTGAGCCGGCCATGCAAGCGTTTGCCAGGATCGCCGAGCAGGGCTTGGGCGCCAAGCGGCTGGCGGTGAAGTTCGGTTTTCAGAACGGCGCGACCGGCTTCAGCAAGGACGATGCTCCCTACGACCGCTGGCTCAAGGAACTGGCGATGCAATCAGCCCGCGTGGCAAAGACCACTGGGGGCTGCCTGGAGATTGCCGGCCATACCGGGCGCGCCGGATCGGAAGCGCTCAACGAACGGGTCTCCTTGCAGCGTGCGGAGTACGTGCGCCAGCGTCTGATTGAGCAGCGCAAGGACTTGGCCCAGCACCTCAGCGCGCGTGGTTACGGCTCCAAGGATGCGCTGGTGGCCACCGGCCGCGACGATCCGTCCGATGCCCTGGATCGGCGCATCGAGTTCAAATCCGTCGCCTGTTCCTGAGCAGAGCGCGCCGTGCTCGGCATCGGCATGGACACGACGCGCCGGTACTGGCGAGTGGGGGTCGAAACACTTTTCAGCGCCCTGCGCGGTCGGCTCACCGGAGCCGATTCAAGCCGCTACCTGTTGGCGCTGGCGCTGGGTTCCCTGGCCGTCGCTCACGCGCAAAGCCCCACCAGCACCGAGCCGCTGCTGCGCGTCGAGGTTGGCGCGCACGCCGCCCCGATTCGAGCACTGAGTGTTGACGCGGCCGGGCAGTTCGCCGTGACGGCGGCTGACGACAAGACGGCGCGCGTCTGGAGTCTTTCCACCGGAGCCCTGCTGCAGACACTGCGCCCGCCCATCGGCCCTGGCAACGATGGCAAACTATTCGCCACCGCCATCACCCCTGATGGCACGGTGATTGCCGCTGGTGGCTGGTCCGCCGACAACGATGTCTACCTGTTCGAGCGCGGCAGCGGCCAACTGCTGCAACGCATCACCGGCTTGCCCAACACCATCACGCGGCTGGTCTTCGCGCCCGACGGCCGCAGCTTGGCTGTCGGCCTGTGGGGTAGTCACGGCGTGCGGCTATTCGGCACGGAGTCAGCATGGCGAACCAGTCGCGAGCTTGGCGCCGACCGCCAGTACGAGGGCGACGTCAATGGTGCCGATTTTTCGCCCGATGGCAAGCAACTGGCAACCACCAGTGCGGACGGCGCGGTCCGGCGCTACCAGGTCACCGCGGGCACGCTCAAGTTGGCACTGGCCGTACAGCTCGATGGTGGCCGCCAGCCTTTTGGGCTGGTCTATTCGCCAGACGGCAACAAATTGGCGGTCGGGTTTTCGGACACACCGGTCGTTACGGTGTTGCTGGCGGATTCGCTGGCCAAAGCCTACGCACCGGACGTCGGCGGCCTCGGGCAGGGCAGCGTCAGCGCGCTCGCCTGGTCGCGCGACGGTCACCTGCTTTACGGCGCCGGAACCTGGCGTCTCCCGAACGGCCGGCACGGCCTGCGGCAGTGGAGCGATCAGGGCCGCGGCGCCGTCAGCGACCGCGCCCTGGCGCGCAACAGCGTCACCGGATTGCGGGCCCTGGCCGACGGCCGCCTGGTGTTTGCGGCAACCGATCCAGCCTGGGGCTGGGTGGCACCGTCGGGCGAGCACTTGCAAGGCAGTGGACTGGCTGATTTCCGCAACACCCGCCAGGCTTTTCGCGTATCGCGCGACGGCAGCGGCGTCGCCTTCGGCGTCGATGCCACGCTCGGTTCGGCCAGTGTCATGGGTTTCGATCTGTCGCTGGCGCAATGGCAAACCCCGCAGCCCGCCTGGCTGACCGCTAGTGCCAGCAGCAAGGCGGGCAGGGTCGACGACTGGCTCGACAGTGCGAGGCCGAAATTGAATGGTCGTGCTCTGCCCTTGGCCGACAACGAGCGCTCGATGAGCGCGGCGCTGGCGCCCGCCAGCGGCAATCTGGCCCTGGGAACCAGCTTCTATCTGCGTTACTACCAGCCTGACGGCACCGAGCTCTGGCACGTGCCCACGCCCGGCCCGGCGTGGCAGGTCAACGTGTCGGGGGACGGCCGCTGGGTACTGGCGGCGCTGGGCGACGGCACCGTGCGCTGGTTTCGCAGCCGCGATGGGGTCGAGCAGTTAAGCCTGCTGCCCCACAGCGACGGCAAACGCTGGGTGGTCTGGACGCCGCAAGGGCACTACCTGGCCAGCCCGGGTGGCGAAGATCTGTTTGGCTGGCATGTGCCGCGTGGCGCTTCGCGCTCAGCCGACTTCTTCGCCGGGTCACGCCTGCGCGCCACGCTGCTGCGCCCGGACATCATTCACCGGCTGCTGGCAACGGCTGACCTGGACACTGCCGTTCGTGAAGCGGACCTGGCTGCCAAGCGACCCGTCACGCCCCCCCCTGCGGCGGCCGCGCCCTTGCCGAGCAAGCCAACAGTGGCCGGCGCGACGCCATCAACGGAGCTCAATCTCCCGCCCCTGGTGACCGTGCTGTCGCCCACCGATGGCACCAGTTTCGGTTCGCGCGAAATCACACTCAGTATCACCATTCGAGCGCCGCGAGACGCCCCCACGATGGGCTTGCGCGCACGGGTCAATGGCAACATCCTGGAACTGCCCCAGAACAGCGCGGGGCCATGGCTGGAACCGACCAAAGTGCCCACCCGATCGGTCACCAGCCCGCTTGAGTCGGAGGTCACGTATAGCCAACGCATCACCCTGCCAGCGCAAGACCTGGAACTGATGCTGTTCGCGCAGAACCGCCATGGCTACTCCTCGCCCGCTGTACTGCGCCTCAAATGGACCGGCCCCCGGGGCAGCGCGGCGCCGCCCGCAACCGCCTCGGCGCCCCCCTCGGCCCCGCCGGCCGGCGGCGCCGACCTGCGCCCCACGCTGTACGTGCTCGCCGTTGGCGTCAGCAAGTACCGCGATCCGGCCCTGCAACTGGACTATGCGGCCAAAGACGCGGACGACTTCGTCAAGGCCTTCAAGGCACAGGAGGGTCAGCTCTACCGCAAGGTATCTGTCAGACTGCTGCGCGACGACAAGGCCAAACGTGACGACATCCTGGACGGTCTGGAATGGATCCGACGAGAAATGACGGCACGCGATGTGGGTGTCGTGTTCTTCGGCGGGCACGGCGTCAACGACAGCGACGGCGTCTACTACTTCCTGCCGCAGGACGTCGACGTCAACAAACTCAAGCGCTCGGGCGTGATCTTCACGGAGATCCGCAACACCCTCGCCGCCCTGCCCGGCAAAGCGCTGTTCTTCATCGACACCTGCCACTCTGGCAACGTGCTGGGCACCGGCCGGCGTGGCGTGGCCAAAGACATCACCGCGGTGGTCAATGAACTTTCCAGCGCCGAGAATGGCGTGATCGTGTTTGCCGCCTCCACCGGCCGACAGGCCTCGCAGGAATCGGCCAAGTGGGGCAACGGCGCCTTCACCCGCGCCGTGATTGAAGGCATGGGCGGCAAAGCCGATACCACCGGGTCGGGGCGCATCACCCACAAGATGCTTGACCTCTATATCTCCGAGCGCGTCAAGGCCATGACGCGCGGCACCCAGTCCCCGGTCACGATCGTCCCGCAAGGCATTGCGGACTTTCCGGTGGCCATCACGCGCTGATCGCCTGCCGCACGCAAAAGTTCAAGACCGGGCGGGTCCGGCGGTACACTGGCTGGACCTGTCGCGCAACCGAAGTCCAGAAGGCAAACCACCATGGCCACCCCGAACCATCTCAGCGTGCTCGTCGTCGACGATAGCCGCGTCTCGCGCATGCTCATCAAATCCCTGATACTGGCGCGGTTTCCGCAATGGTCCATCACCGAGGCCTCCACCGGCGAGGAAGCGCTGGCCCTGGCCAAGGCGCAGTTGTTCGATTACTGCACGATGGACATCAACATGCCTGGCCTGCCCGGCACGGAGGCGGCCGAGCAGCTCCTGGCGCTGCAACCCACCCTGCGTCTGGCCTTGTTTTCCGCCAATATCCAGGAAACCCAGCAGGCCCGCGCCGCGCGCTTGGGCGTGCAGTTCGTGGCAAAGCCGGTCACCGAGAAGTCCGTGGCGCAAGCGCTGGCCTATTTCCAGGAGCAAGCCTGATGGCACTGACCGACACCCAACTGGACGCGCTCACCGAAATTTTCAACATTGGGGCCGGCCGCGCGGCATCCAGCCTCAGCGACATTGTCGGCGACGAGGTCTTGTTGTCGGTGCCGCGGGTCGAGTTCTACCGTGCCAACGAGATCAACGCCAGCGTGCTCTCGTTAGCCTCCGCGAGACTGGGCTCGGTCAAACAACGGTTCAAGGGACCCTTCACAGTTGCCGCGTCGCTGCTGTTTACCGAAGAGCGGGCCTTGGAGATCGTGCAGGAAATGCTGGGCTCGCAAGTGCAGCGAGAAGACCTGGTGGAGTACGAGCAGGAGGCCATGTGCGAGGTCGGCAACATCATCTTGAATGCCTGCCTGTCCGCCATGGCCGACTCGCTGGGCATCTCGTTTGAAAGCACCTTGCCAGAGTACTCCAGCGATACGCCCGATGTTGTGATCGGACGCATCGTGTCCGATCCGGACAACCCCTTGATGCTGATTCTGCACATGAACATGATCATCGAAAAACGCCGTAGCCAGGGCACGCTTATTTTCTGGCTAAGTTCCTCCTCGCTGGATGAACTCATTCACCACCTTGATCAGTTCCTGAAACGCGTTTAGTTCAAACAACAGCATGCAAACCGTGGAAGTCGACACCGACTCAGCATGGGCGACGATCTTTGATGCCGTCGGCTTTGGCTTGATCCTGATTGACGCGCAGGGGCGCGTGTTGCGCTGGAACGGCTGGCTGACCCGGCACACCGGCGTGACGGCTCAGGCAGCCTGTGGCCAGTCTCTGGCTGAGGCGTTTGGCGCGCCCCTGCCGGCCTCCTTCATGAGCGCCTTGAACAACGCGTTGCGCTACAAGCTGCCGGTGGTTTTGTCGAACGTGTTGCACCGGGGCCCTTTGCCGCTTTATGTCGAGCTACCGGCCAGCACCGAGGCCGACCGCATGCCCCACGCGATCACGCTGACGCCCTTGCCGGTTGCGCCTTGGGGGCCGTGCTGCCTGATTCAGATCACCGACTCCAGTCGCTCCGTCTCTCGCGAGAAGGTGCTGCGGCGGCACTCTGACCGACTCAATCGAGAGGTCATGACCGACAGCCTCACGCGCGCGTTCAGCCGTGGATTCTTTGACCAGTTCTACCAGCAGGAATTCGCCCGCGCCCGCAGGCAGGGCAGCAAGCTGGCGCTGATCATGGTCGACGTGGACTACTTCAAGGCCTACAACGACGAATACGGTCATCCGGCGGGTGACAAGATACTGGTGGCGCTGGTGCAGACGCTCAAGACCGCCCTGATGCGTTCGACCGACAAGCTGGCGCGTTATGGCGGCGAGGAGTTTGCCGTGATCCTGCCAGACTGCGCCAAACACAATGCGATGCTGATTGCCGAGCACCTTCGCAGCGCCGTGCAAGAGCTCAAATTGCCGCACCGCAAGTCAGGCAACGCCGACCAGATCACCGTGAGTTTGGGCGTGTCCAGCACGAAGCCTGGCGACACTTGCGAGGCAGCGGACCTGCTTGACACTGCAGATCAGGCTTTGTATGCGGCCAAGCGACATGGACGCAATTGCGTGCAGTACCTTGAACCAAGCGCGCATTTGCGCCTGCCTTGAGCGGTTCGCGTCGGTGACGCCTCAAGCGGCGATCAGCCCCGGTATTTGGCGGCCACCTCGGCCACGCGTTTGCCAAACAGGCGGGCCGTCTCCAGGTCACCGGCATTCATTTCCGCTGGACTGGCGTCGCCCGGCGTTTGCGCCATCGGGCCGGCCGACGACGCCAGGTAGTTCACATCGGCACGCTGCGACGCCTTGGTGTTGTTGTAGTTCAAGCCGGTGCCAACCCAGATGCCGCCGTGCTGCATTGCCAGCGTCATGAAATAGTGCAAGGTGGAGTGTTTGTCGCCATTGACGTTGGCGCTATTGGTGAAACCGCCAAAGATTTTGTCCTTCCAGGCCTGGGTGTACCAGGGTTTGCTCGATGCATCGGCAAACTTCTTGAACTGCCAACTGACGCTGCCCATGTAGGTCGGCGAGCCCATGATGATGGCATCGGCCGCGGCCAAGCTGTCCCAAGCGCCATCGGGCAGATTCCCTTCAGCGTCAATGGGCACCAGTTGGGCCTGTGCACCGTCGGCAACCGCCTGGGCCATGCGTTGCGTATGACCGTAACCCGAATGAAAAACAACTGCTACGTTTGCCATTTGAAAACTCCTTATGAATTGCCAACAAAAACTTAGCTCAAACCACGCTCAGGGGCGCAGGTCAAACACCAAAACCTCGGCATCCTTGCCGTCTCGCAGCGTCACCAGCGGCTCGTCGCTCATCAACGCCGCATCACCTGCCAACAAGGTGTGGCCATTGACCACCAGTTCACCGCGCACCAGGTGGACGTAGGCCTTGCGGCGTGGCGCCACCGTCAACTGGGCAGTCTGCACGCCATCCAGCAGCCCCGCATGGAGCCGGGCATCGGCGTGAATCGTGACCGCGCCTTGCGCGCCATCTTCCGAGGCAATCAGACGCAACTGGCCGCGCTTTTGTTCATCCGAAAACCGCGCCTGCTCGTAGCTCGGCGCCAGGCCGTTGGCATTGGGCTCGATCCAGATCTGCAACAGATGCGTGGTCGCATCCTTCGCGTGGTTGAACTCGCTGTGCCGCACGCCGGCCCCGGCGCTCATGCGCTGCACCTCCCCGGCTGGAATGGACTCGATGTTGCCCATGCTGTCCTGGTGCGCTAGCGAACCCGCCAGCACATAGGTGATGATCTCCATGTCGCGGTGGCCATGGGTGCCAAACCCCATACCCGGCGCGATCCAGTCCTCATTGATCACCCGCAGGTTGCCCCAGCCCATGTGCTGCGGATCGTAGTAGCCGGCGAATGAAAAACTGTGAAATGACTTCAGCCAGCCATGGTCGGCGTAGCCGCGCTCTCCTGATTTGCGAATGTTCAACATCTGATCGCTCCTTCCTTGACCCGAACTTTAGGGCGGAACAGCGTCGAGGCAATGCGCACTGTTTGATGGCATCATTCAAATATTCAGAATCTGAGGAACGCCACCATGCAAACCGCACGCGATGTACTGACCCCCGATTCGCTCGCGATGCTGCAAACCATCGCCAAGGAGGGCAGCTTTGCGGCGGCTGCCCGCGCACTTGGCCTGGTGCCCAGTGCCTTGACCTACCGGGTGCGCCAGATCGAAGACGCGCTGGACGTGCTGCTGTACGACCGCAGTTCGCGTCAGGCGCGGCTGACCGAGGCCGGTGCCGAGTTGCTGAGCGAAGGCGCCCGCTTGCTCCTTGAGATCGACGCCGTGGCCAACCGCGTCAAACGCGTCGCCACCGGTTGGGAGCCGCAGTTCACGATCGCTGTCGACAGCATCATCGTCACATCCACCGTGATGGACTTGTGCGACAGCTTCTTATCCCAGACACCTCCCACCCGCCTGCGGCTTCGCGACGAGACGCTGTCCGGTACGCTGGAGGCCCTGACCTCGGGCCAGGCCGATCTGGCCATCGGGGTGGCCGACAGCACCACCCATGCCGACGTGCACACCAAGCCCTTGGGCGAAGTCCGGTTCGTCTACGCGGTGGCGCCCCATCATCCATTGGCGCGGGCCAGCCAACCGATCAAGGACAGCGTCATTGGACAGCACCGCGGCGTGGCCGTGGCAGACACGGCGCAGCGCGGCGGCGGCATCACCTTTGGCCTGCTCGGTGGCCAGGATGTATTGACAGTGGCCACCATGCAAGCCAAGCTCGACGCACAACTGCGCGGCCTGGGCGGTGGCTTTTTGCCGGAGTGTCTGGCCGGCCCCTACATCCAGGCCGGGCGACTCGTGGTGCGCCAAACCGAGCGTCCGGTGCGTCAGGTACGCGTGAGCTATGCCTGGCGCCAGGGCCCCAAGTCGGTGCTGGGGCTGGCGCTGCAATGGTGGCTGAAACAACTCGAAAGCCCAACCACGCGGACAGCGCTTTTGAGACGCCACCTGGGCCCGTAAGCGCAAAGCGCACGCTGGCGTGTAAAGTGTGAACCATACAACTACCGGAGACCCATCCCATGACCCACTCCCGACGCATCGCCATTGTGGGCGCTGGAATGGCCGGCGTCACCTGCGCCCGTACCCTGGGGCAAGCCGGTCACCAGGTCACCGTGTTCGAGAAAAGCGATGGTGTCAGTGGGCGCATGGCCACCCACGAGAGCCCGTTTGGCACGTTTGACCACGGCGCCCAGTACTTCACGGTACGCGACGCCCGCTTTGCCACCGCGCTGGCGACCGTACCGGGCCTGTGCAAGCCCTGGAGTGCCAACGCGGTACGCGTGCTCGACGAACTCGGCCGGGTTGCCGCCGCCAGTTTGCCCGCCAAGGACCCGCACTGGGTGCCTCGGCCAGCCATGAGCGCCCTGGTCAGCCGCTGGGCACAGCCGCTGAGCGAACAGATCAGCCTGCAAACACGCGTGACCCGCATCGAGCGCGACCCGATGAGCGTCAACCGCTGGCAGCTTCGCACGGAGATTGCCGACGATGGGCACCAGGTCTTCTGCGGATTTGACGCAGTGCTGCTGGCCATGCCTGCCCCCTTAGCCCACGACTTGCTGGCGTCCTCCAAACTGGCCGACAAGCTCAGCCGACAAATGGAGGCGGTCAAGATGGCGCCATGCTGGACCCTGATGCTCGCCTTTCCCAATGCCATGCAGCCCGGTCTGTCAAGCTTGGGGCCGCAGTGGAATGCCGCCCGCAGCACGCACCACCGCATGGCCTGGCTGGCACGCGAGTCATCCAAGCCCGGGCGCAAGTCCATCGAACGCTGGACCGTTCAGGCCAGTGCCGCCTGGTCACAAGAGCACCTGGAAGACGACCACGCCCGGGTCGAAGCCAAGCTTCTCAAGGGCTTTGCCGAAGTCACCGGCATCCGGGCACAACCCGCCTACACACAAACCCAGCGCTGGCGCTACGCCAAGACCGAACAAGCCCTTGGCGTGACCCATTTGTGGGACGCCAAATCCGGCATCGGCGCCTGCGGCGACTGGTGCATCGGCCACCGCGTGGAAGACGCCTTCATCTCGGGACTGGAGCTGGCGCTGCAGGTGGCATGAGTCTTGGCGAGGAACGCGTGGGGGCCTTCTACACCGGTCGGTTTGCACCCTCGCCAACTGGTCCGCTGCATGCCGGCTCGCTGGTCGCGGCTCTGGCGAGTTGGCTGGACGCACGGGCGCACCAAGGCCGCTGGCTGGTGCGTATTGAAGACGTGGACACCACACGCTGCCTGCCTGGCATGGACCAGATCATTCTGCAGCAACTCGCCAGCCTGGGCCTGGTCAGTGACGCAACACCGACCTACCAAACCCAGCGCAGCGCGCTGTACC
>JAUXWC010000049.1 GCA_030685025.1 Rhodoferax sp. | reverse complement strand
GTGAGCTCGCCCGACAGGTGGGCCTGGCCGGTGATGGTTGGGTAGACCAGTTCGCCCTCGCGCCGGTACTTGCCTTCAAACACGCTGCCAATCACGCTCTCCTGGTGCCAGACCTCGCCCTCTGCCAGTTGGCCATCGGCGGCCAGGCAGGCCAGCTTGGCGCTGGTGCCGGTGCCGCAGGGTGAGCGGTCGTACGCGCCGCCGGGGCACAACACAAAGTTGCGGGCGTCGTGGCTGGCTTCGTGGGCGACCCCTGTCAGCTCGATGTGGTCAATCTCGGCGCCATTGCGCCCGGTGATGCCCTGGCCCCGTAGCGCCTGACGCACGGCCTGGGCAAAGCGCGTGAGGGCGTCGACGCCAGCCAGCGTCAGCGGCAGGTGCCTCGCGTCCAGCAAAAAGAACCAGTTGCCACCCCAGGCCACGTCTCCCACCACCCGTCCGTAGCCCTTGACCTCCAACGCGATGCCAGCGAGGTGCCGGTAGGACGCAACGTTGTCGACCGACACCCGCCCCTTGCCGTGCAAGCGCGCCTTCACCGTGCCCACCGGCGTGTCGATGGCATAAGGGCCCGGCGTGATACGGCCGAGGTACTCCAGCGTGGCCATCAGGCCGATGGAGCCGTGGCCGCACATGCCCAGGTAACCCACGTTGTTGAAGAAAACGACCGAGGCCAGCGAACCCGGCTTGACCGGCGGCAGTAGCAAGGCACCCACCAGCACGTCGTTGCCGCGCGGCTCGCACACCGTGGCCTTGCGGTAATGGTCGTGCCGCGAGCGCAGCACCGACACGGCTTCGGGCAGCGGCAGGCCGGCCAGGTCCGGAAAGCCGCAAACCACCAGCCGAGTCGGCTCGCCGCCGGTGTGGGAATCCACGCATTGAATTTTTTCCATGGGCAGATTCTGTCCAAACCGCATCGGCCCGGCTAGATCGCAGTCACGACCCGGCGTGCGGAATTCGGCACAATGGCGAGTCATGGACCTCAGCGCCGCCCAGCACGCCTTGTTTGATCGCCTGCCCGACGTCGTCTACTTCGCCAAGGACACGCAGGCGCGCTACACCCACGCCAATCAGACTCTGTTGCGCCGCCTGGGCCTACCCGACCTGGGTGCGCTACTTGGCAAGACCGCGGCGCAGGTGTTTCCGGCACCCCTGGGGCAGCACTACTGGCAGCAGGACCTGCAGGTGATTCGCAGCGGCGCCAGCCTGCATGAGCTGCTGGAACGCCATCTGTTTCCGGGCGGGCAATCCGGCTGGTGTCTGACCGTCAAGCACCCGGTGCGCGAGGGTGGCAAGGTGCGCGGCATGGTGGGCATCTCGCGTGACCTCAAGGGGCCATCCACGCAGGACCCGGTCTACCAGCGCCTGAGTAGCAGCCTGGCCTGGGCACGCCAGCACTGCACCGACCCCGTTGGCGTGGCCGATCTGGCCCGGCACGCCGACTTGTCGGTGGCGCAACTGGAGCGCCACGTGCTGGCGCTGCTGCAGCTCACGCCCAGTCGCTGGTTGTTGTCGCTGCGGCTGGAGTCCGCCGTGGCGCAACTCGACTCGACGGCGACGATTGCGCAGGTGGCCGCCGACAGTGGCTTTGCCGATCACAGTGCTTTTGCCAGGGCGTTTCGCCGCCACCTGGGCGTTTCACCTCGGGACTACCGTCAAATGCGGCTGAAGATGGCCTGACGGCGCGCCTGGTGGAGTAGACTCATTTGCAGGTATCAGTACAAGGAAATAGGGGAAACTCGGCGACATGAATGCACGACGCTATGGCTCGTTTTTGTTGAGCGTGCTGCTGTGCCTGGCTGCGGCCTCGGTGCAGGCCAGGCGGGTGGCGCTGGTCGTTGGCAATGACAACTACTTCCAGGTCACCAAGCTTGAGAAGGCGGTGAATGACGCGGATGCCATGGCGCGCGAACTCGAAGTCGCCGGCTTCGAAGTCAAGCGCCACCACAACCTGACCTACAAGCAGATGGTGGTGGCCTTCGAGGTGTTCTATGACATGGTCAAGGGCGGGGACGAGATCGCCGTGTTCTACGCCGGCCATGGCGTGCAGACCGAACGCGGCAGCTACCTGTTGCCAACCGATATCGAAGGCGAGACCCAGTCCCAGATCGAGAAGGTGTCGTATTCGGTCAATGGCTTGCTGGAGGAACTCGACCGGATCAAGCCGCGTTTCAGCCTGATCATCGTGGACGCCTGCCGCGACAACCCGCTGCGTTCACGGGGACGGACGATCGGTGTGGCGCGTGGCCTCAACGCGCCCGATCTGGCCAAGGGACAGATGGTCATCTTCTCAGCGGGCAAGAACCAGAAGGCGCTGGACTCGCTCAGCGACAAGGACACCCACCCCAATGGGCTGTTCACGCGGGAATTCGCGGCCCGCATGCGTCGGCCTGGGCTCAGCGTCGAAGCCCTGGCGATCGAGGTCAAGAGTTCGGTCGAGCAACTGGCGCTGTCGGTCAGCCACAACCAGCGGCCCTTGATCGTCAACGATTCGAGTGGCGACTTTTTCTTTGCCGGCCCCGGCCTCGCGGCCGGTGTCGCGAGCGCCGCCAGCGGGTCACCGCCGAGCGAAGCGGCCCGCGAAGACCACTTCTGGCAGGACAGCAAGGCGCCGGACAATGCCGAGGGTTACGAGGCCTACCTGGGCGCCTACCCCGCTGGACGCTATGCCGGGCTGGCGCGGGCCAACATCGCCCGCTTCAAGGGGCGCAGCACAAACGCGCCGCTGGCGGACGCGGCACCGAGCGGGTCGGTCGTGCCGACTGCGGCCGCACCCAGCGCCACACCCCCGGTCTCACCCTCTGTCTCACCCGCAACCCCTCCAGCAAGTCCCCCCACAGCCACACCCGGCGCGGCGCCGCCCGATTCCGGTGCGGTGGTGCTGGCCAGTTACACGCTGACCAACGGGGACAAGTACGAAGGCGAGACCGTTGGTGCGATCCGCACCGGGCGCGGCAAATACCAGTTTGCCAATGGTGACCGTTATGAAGGCGAGTTGGCCGACAACAGCTTTACCGGCAAGGGCGCGATGCTGTTTGCCTCGGGCGACCGTTACGACGGTGAGTTCAAGCGCGGCATCAAGCAGGGCAAGGGCACCTACCTGTTTGCCAACAAGGACCGTTACGAGGGCCCCTACGTGGACAACGTGGCGCACGGCGTTGGCGTGTATTTCTTTGCCAGCGGCGACCGCTATGAGGGCGAATTCAAACAGGGCGTGCGCCAGGGCAAGGGGGCTTACCGGTACGCCGACGGGGGGCGCTATGAAGGTGACTTTGCCAACAACGTGTTCGAGGGACGAGGCAAGTTGTTCTTGGCAACGGGGGACCGCTACGAGGGAGATTTCCGCCACAACGTGAGGGAAGGCATGGGGGTTCACTTCTATGCCAACCGCGACCGGTACGAGGGCTCGTTCAGGGGTGGCATGCCGGCGGGCACGGGAACACACTTCTATGCCAATGGTGACCGGTATGAGGGCATGTTCGAAGGCGGTGTGCGGCACGGACGAGGCACCTTCCACTTCGCCAGCGGTCACGCCAAGGGGCTTGAGTTTGTGCACGGCGTCGAGAAGCCGGATTGATGCCGTCGATTGCCAACGCATGGCGCTGGAGGGTGGAGCGATATTTGACAAGGGCTCCATTGGTCAAGATACTCGACGCCAGACGACTGAATGGGCAGCCGTCGAATCAATCGGCCAGTGAGCCCCTGCGGGCGTGGAGGGTGGGAATGTACGGCTTGCCTGATCGCAACGCGAGGCGTGTTCTGGGATTTGTGCTGGCGCTGTCCGCTTTCTTCGCGTGCGGCGGGCTGGCCAATTTGGCCGCCGCAGCCGAGGGCGCGACGTCGACAGGCAGCGCCGACCGGGTGGGCAAGCGGTTTGCGGTGGTCTGGCGACTCAGTGGCGATGTCACGGCCACGGCTGGCAGCGCCGGGAAATTGCGCAAGCTGCGTGAGGGCGATCCGGTTTTCGTGGGCGAGAGTGTGCGCGCCGACGCCAACTCCGAGGCGGTACTCAAGACCGACGATGCCGGCTGGCTCGCCGTGCGGCCGGGCGCGGCGTTCGTGGCTGAGCGCTTTGTAGCCGAAGGTCGACCCAACGACGAGTTTTCCGTGCGTATCGTGGTGGGGGCCCTGCGCATGATCACCGGCTGGGTTGGCCGCAGCAACCGCGAGGGCCATCGTGTGTTCACGCCCACCGCCACCATTGGCATTCGTGGCACCGACCATGAGCCCTACGTCATGACAACAGAACTGGCCGACACGCTGTCTGAGCCTGCCGGCACCTACGACAAGGTCAATCGCGGTGGCACCACCCTGGACGCCAAGGGCAGCCGGCTTGACGTTGACCCCGGCAAGGTTGGATTTGTGCGCGCTGCCAAGGCGCCCCGGACCCGCGGCCTCATGACGCTGTTGTTGCCGGTGCTGCTGGACAAGGTGCCCGCTTTCTACGTTCCGGGCCAGTTCGATGCGGAGCTTGATCAGTTGTCGCGGACCAGCGACGAGGATGCCCAGCGACAACTGGAGGCGCGGCGCAATGCGCCATCGTCGGCATCGACATCCACCGCGTGGTCAGGTGGCGGGCCGGCTACCGCCCCTGGCGCCGACCGTGTTGGTGCCGCGACCGCAGCCGCGCCAAGGGTCAGTACGCCAGCCGATGTGTGCGGCGCCTCGCGTACCGCCCGGACGTGGCTGCGTCAGTTCGATACGGCCATTGCAAGGCATCGTTCGGCTTCCGTCATGGGGCTGTTTGCGCCCGAAGTTCTGGTGCGGGCCACCGTGCGCGGCCAGGACGGAAGCGTCACCACACTCGACCTGGGTCGTGACGAGTTTGCGCAAAGTGTCGCCGCTGCGGTGCAGGGCTTGACTGATTTCAGGCAACGCCGCCTGTCGATCGAGGGCCGACCCCTGGCGAGCGGCAACTGCGCTCAGATCGAGGCCAGATCCATCGTGATCGAGCAGGGCAAGCGCAACGGCGCCCCTTATCGATTCGAGTCGGTCGAGACCTACCTGCTGGAGAAACGCGCCGGCAAGTGGCTGGCCATCAAGGCCGAGACGACGCAGCGTTAGGCGCCGCCGCACCGGCGCGACGGGTTCGGCACCGCGTTGGCCCAGTGGCCGCCTGACTTGGGGCCAAATTGGCCCCATCGCGGCCCTCGGTTTGGGGGACACTGGGGCTCCCACTTCCGCAGGATGCAGCCATGAGTCTGGGTCAGTTTGCCTACGCCAACAACAGCAACCGTTTTCTGGCCGCGCCGGCGCTGGCAGCGCAACGCTTTGCCGTGGCGGGCGTGCCGTTTGACGGCGCGGTGACCAACCGGCCCGGTGCGCGCTTTGGCCCGCAGGAGATTCGCCGCGCCAGCTTGATGCTGTGCGACGGTCTGCACCCCTTGTTCGAGGTCACGCCGCTGGGCCATCTGGGCGACGCTGGCGACCTGCGTCTGCCAAATGCCTCGCCGCTGGAGGAGGTTCGCTCACAGATCCGGGAACAGGCCACTGCCTTGATGGCGCGTCACCACTGCGTTTTTTTGGGTGGCGATCACTCGGTGACGCTGGCCCTGCTGCGCGCCGCCAAAGCGCAGCACGGTGAATTGGCGCTGGTGCATTTCGATGCGCACTGCGATACCTGGCAAGATCATTTTGGCGAGCCCTCCGGGCATGGCACCTGGACCTATGAGGCGATTCAGGAGGACCTGGTCAGCCCCCAGCACACGGTGCAAATTGGCTTGCGCTCCAGCGGCGAGCGTGCCGCCCGCGAGTACGTGCAAGACCAGGGCGGGCTGATCTTCACTGCGCGCCAGCTTCGTGGCCTCGACGGTGGCGGGCTGCAGCCGGTGATTGACGCGGTCTTGCAGCGCCTGGGCCAGCGGCCCTGTTACCTGACGCTGGACATTGACTGCCTGGACCCGGCGTTTGCGCCCGGCACCGGCACGCCCGAGCCGGGCGGTCTGAGCAGTTCTCAAGTGTTGACGCTGCTGGAGTCCCTGGCTGGCCTGAACATGGTGGGCATGGACTGTGTCGAAGTCGCACCCGCCTACGACCATGCCGAGCTCACCAGCAACGTGGCGGCGACGCTGGTCTGGACCTACCTGTGTGGGCAGATCGCCAAGTGTTTCTGAGACCTTGTGGGACAGACCGCAGCTACGCGCAGCGAGCAAGCTCTGTCCCCAACTGGTCGTCGGATGTTGGCTGTCCACCTTGTGGGACAGACCGCAGCTACGCGCAGCGAGCAAGCTCTGTCCCCAACTGACAAGGAATACCGTGCATGTTCACCCGCTCTTTGATCCGCTCGGACACCCAGCTCAACCAGAGCAGTTACTACGAGGCCAGCGTCACCCGGCCGGTTGCGGCGCCCGCCCTCGGCGGCTCGGTTCAGGCGGACGTGGTGGTGGTCGGCGCGGGCTATGCCGGGCTGTCAGCGGCCATCGAGCTGGCCCAGCGGGGTTTGAGTGTGGTGGTGCTGGAGGCTGATCGCGTCTGTTCTGGCGCTTCAGGGCGCAATGGCGGCCAGGCGATTGTCGGATTTGCCAGTGGCCAGGAACCGTTCGAGCAGCAACTCGGCGCCGCCGATGCGCGCCTGGCCTGGGACATGTCGGTCGAGGCTATCCACCTGATGGATGAGCGCATTGTCCAGTACCACATCGACTGCGAACGCGTGCACGGCTACCTGTACGTGGCCGACTCGCCGCGCAAGGCGCGCGCGTTGGAGGCCGACCTCAAGACCCTGCAAGACCGCTACGGCCTGCGCTACGACCTGGCAAGTGGCGCTGACCTGTCGCGCCACATCGGCGGCACACGGTACTGCTTGGCGGCCTACGAGCAGATGTCTGGCCACCTGCACCCGCTGAAATTCGGCCTGGGTCTGGCCCGGGCGGCACAGCAACTGGGCGTGCGCATCTTCGAGCGGTCACCAGTGACGGCACTGAAACGCGGTACGGGCCTGACGGCCGTCACCGCCAAGGGTTCGGTGTCGGCGCGTTTTGCCGTTCTGGCGGGCAACTGCACCCTGGCCGAATACGGCCCCCAGGTGGCGCCCGAGATCGCGCCACGCATCATGCCGGTGGGCACCTACATGGTGGCCACCGCGCCGCTGAACCCGGCGCTGTGCCGGCGCCTGATCCCGAGCAATGCCTCGGTGTGCGACAACAATTTTGTGCTGGACTACTACCGCTTCAGCGCCGACTTTCGGCTGCTGTTTGGCGGGCGCGTCAGCTACACCACCGCCACGCCGGCCAACCTGCGCCAAAGCATGGCGCGGCGCATGGGCCAGGTTTTCCCCGAGCTGAAGGCCGCGCCGATCAACTACGTGTGGGGCGGCTTCGTTGACATCAGCATGAACCGCGCCCCCGACTTCGGACGGCTGGGCGACAACGTGTATTACCTGCAGGGCTTCAGCGGCCACGGCGTGGCGCTGACCGGCCTGGCCGGCAAGCTGGTGGCGCAAGCCATCGAAGGCCAGGCCAGCCGCTTTGATGTGTTCGCGCGCCTGAAGCACCACCACTTCCCCGGCGGCAAGTTGTTGCGCATGCCCAGTCTGGCGATTGGCATGGCGTATTACCAGTTGAGGGATTTGTTGTAGGGGCTGGGGTCGCGTCACTGCAAGGTCCTCAACGTATTGCCGCAACGACATTAATACGGTAAAATGCCGTATCACAAATTGGAGCCGCCCATGTCCACCGCTGCACGTTTCGATCTAAAACTTGACGCCGACGACAAGGATCTTCTGTCTCGCGCGGCCAGCCTCATGGGTACGACCATGGCCGGATTTGTTCGTAGCGCGGCCAAGGAAAAGGCACAGATTTTGTTGGAGCAGGAGTCACGTGTGACGCTCTCGAAGCGGGATTTTCTTGCTTTCAATGCGGCAATCAGTGGCGCATTTGCACCCAACCCGGTGTTACAGGGAGCCATCAAGGCAGCGTCAAAGGTCAAGCGTGCTTGAAGAGCAGGCACTTGACGCCAGCCGGCATGATCGAACCGACTTCCAATGCGGCGAACCTGCGCTGGACGAGTATTTGCGCAAATATGCCGTGCAACAAAGTGCCAAGGGCATCACTTCGATATTCGTCCTGGTTGATGACGTCCGGCCAAGCAAGATCCTGGGTTTCTACACATTGAGTGCGGCGCAAGTTGGGGTTGAGCATCTCGGTGACGCCGAGCGAAAGAAGTTGCCGCGTTATCCGGTACCCTGCTTTCGCATGGGCCGCCTCGCGCGACACATTGAATGTCGTGGCACGGGAATGGGCACAGTGCTCATGGGTCTGGCCGTTGATCGATGTCTGAAAGCGCGGTCCCATGTCGGCGCCTATGCTCTACTGGTGGATGCAAAAGACGAGAGGGCCAAGGCGTTCTACCAACAATATGGCTTCACGGTCTGTTCGGATTCTCCAATGGCTTTGTATCTCCCCCTGGGTTGAAGATCTTGCTGCGCGTTGGGACATGCCGCATCCGCGGGCCGCTGCGCAGCCGCTCACCGATGTTGATTTCGCCCGATCAAACCCCTACAACCTCGCCAGTCGCTCAATCGCCGCCTTCAGCGTCTCATCCTTCTTGGCAAAACAAAAGCGCACCACGCGCTGATCAAACCCGTCACCGTAGAAGGCCGACAGGGGAATGGCCGCCACGCCAATCTCGGTCGTGAGCCACTTGCAGAAGTCGGCTTCACCCAGATCGCTGACGTCCGAGATGTCGACGCACTGGAAGTAGCTGCCCTCGCAGGGCAGCAGTTTGAAACGGGTCGCCTGCAACCCGTGACGAAACAACTCGCGCTTGCGCTGGTAGAAGGCGGGCAAGCCCAGGTGCGGCGCCGGGTTGGCCATGTACTGCGCCAAACCGTGCTGCATCGGCGTGTTGACGGTGAACACATTGAACTGGTGCACCTTGCGAAACTCGGCCATCAGGCTGGCTGGGGCCGCCACGTAGCCGACCTTCCAGCCGGTGACATGGTAGGTCTTGCCAAAGCTGGAGACGATGAAGGCGCGCGCCGCCAGGCCGGGGAAGCGCGCCGCGCTCTGGTGCGGCTGGCCATCAAACACCATGTGCTCGTAGACCTCGTCGCTGATCAACAGCACCTTGGTAGGCGCCAGTAGCGCCTGCAAGGCCAGCATGTCCTGCTCGCTCCAGACCGTGGCGCTCGGGTTGTGCGGGGTGTTGATGAGGATGGCGCGGGTGCGTGGTGTCAGCGCGGCGGCGATTTTGTCGAAGTCTGGACGAAACGTGCCTGGCGTCAGGGGCACCCGTACCACCGTGCCACCGGCCAGCGTGATGTTGGGGCCGTAGCTGTCGTAACAGGGCTCCAGCACGATCACCTCGTCGCCCGCGTGGACGACCGCCAGGATGGCGGTCAGGATGGCTTGTGTAGCGCCCGCAGTGACGGTGATCTCGTCGCCGGGCCGGTACGGGCGGCCATACAGCGCCTGGAGCTTGGCGGCAATCGCCTCGCGCAACACCGGCACGCCTGGCATCGGCGGGTACTGGTTGTGCCCCTGGTTCATGGCGGTGCCTACCGCCGTGATCAGCTCGGGCGCGCAATCAAAGTCAGGAAAACCCTGGCCCAGGTTGACCGCGCCATGCTCTGCCGCGAGGGTGGACATGACGGTGAAGATGGTGGTGCCGACCGTGGGCAGTTTGCTGGCGACGGGCGGAGTGAAGGCGGTGTGGTCGGCCATGGTGCGCAGGTTCAATATGTGGGCGATAGAGAAAGAAGCAGGGAACGGCAGGGCTGATTCTTGTCAGCGTGGGCGGCCGGACTACAACTCGTAGTCGTTGACCTGCCCGGTCATGGCCCGCGCGATCAGGTGGCGATCCAGCCGATCACTCAGCAGCTCGGCAAAGGTGTAGACAAAATTGCGCAGGTAGACACCCCGCTTGAAGGCCACGCGCGCCACGTTCTGGCCAAACAGGTAACCGGCGGGGCGCACCACCAGGCCACTGGCGCCGCCGTCGCCGGTAACGTCGCGCACCGCCATCTCGGCGGCGATGCCAATGCCCAGGCCTAAGCGGACGTAGGTCTTGATGACGTCTGAATCAATCGCCTCCAGCGCCACGCGCGGCTGCAGTTTGCGCACCGCAAAGGCGTGGTCGATCTTGGTGCGGCCGGTGAACGAGGGGTGGTAGGTGATCAGTGGCTCGCCTGCGATGTCCTCCAGCGTCACGCGCTCCTTCAGACACAGCGGGTGGCCGATGGGCAGTACCAGCATGTGTTGCCACTCGTAGCAGGGCATGGTCACCAGTTCGGAATAGTCCGCCAGGGACTCGGTGGCCACGCCAATTTCGGCAATCTCGTCGATCAGCATGTGCGCCACCTGGTCCGGCGAGCCCTGGTGCAGGCTGACGTTGACCTTCGGGTAGGCCTCGCGCAGCTTGGCGACCGGCTCGGGCAGCACATAGCGCGCCTGGGTGTGGGTGGTGGCAATGGACAGGGTGCCGCTGTCCTGCGCGCTGTATTGCTCGCCAATGCGCTTGAGGTTGCCCAGCTCGCGCATGATCAGGTCGATGCTCTTGAGCACGTGCTGCCCGGGCTCGGTCACGCGCTTGAGCCGTTTGCCGTGGCGGGCGAAGATCTCGACGCCCAGCTCTTCTTCAAGTTCGATGATGGCCTTGGAAACGCCGGGCTGCGAAGTGTGCAAGGCCTTGGCGGCTTCGGTCAGATTCAAGTTGCGCCGAACGGCCTCTTGCACAAAACGGAACTGGTGTAGATTCATATCGCATTCAGGCTAACAATTCGAATAATTATGCCTTGCGAATATAAGGGTCAGCGTTGCAGCGACAACTCCGCGATCAGGTTCACGATTTGGGCGTCTTCGCCAATGGCCGGCTTGAGGCTGATGCTGATGGCGGCGTAACGCAGGCGCAGTTCAGTGATCAGCATGGGGAGGTCTTCCCGGGCATGCCTGCCGACTCCCAGGAACAGTGGCACCACGGATAGCGACGCGATGCCCGAGGCAGCCAGTTCGGCGGCGGCGGTCGGCAAGTCGGGCTCAGTCAGCTCCAGATAGGCGCAGCGGACCAGCACGTCCGGCGCAAGCTGCTGCATGCGCGCCGCCACGGCTTCGATGGGTTGGCGCCAAAGTGGGTCACGAGAGCCATGGCCGAAGAGCACAACCGCATGCCTGGGAACGGGAGAATTCATGGTGGGTTAGCGTCGCAGGACCAGCCACCCGAATGCGCTCAGGGACACCACCGAGTAGATGATGCCCGGCAGCGCCGCAGTGAGCCATGGCTGCCAATGGTTGAGGTTGCCGATGTAGCCAAACAGGTTGTTGAGCAGGAAGAAGCTGATGCCAGCCATGACGCCGCCAAACACATAGGTGGCGATGCCCCCGGAACGAAAATGCAGGTAGGCGAAGGGCAGCGCCAGCACCACCATGACCAGGCAACTCAAGGGGTAGAACACCTTGCGCCAGAACTCGATTTCGTAGCGCTGAGCCGATTGGGCGTTGGCGTCGAGATGGCGAATGTACTGGAACAGGTCAATCGTGCTCATGCGTTCGGGTCTCAGGGCGGCGGCGGACACCATTTCGGCGCTGATGCTGGTTGGCCAGCGGAAATTGGTCAGCTTTTGGCGCTCCACATGGGCCGCATCGGTGCCCCTCGCCGAGAACTCGGTGCGCTCGACCTGCTGCATCAGCCACGCTTCGTCGCTGGCAAAGCGGGCTTGCTCGGCCACGGTCATGGAGACCAGCAGGCCGTGGTTGTCAAACTCGAAAACGTGCACATCGCGCATGCTGGCATCGGGTGCCAGGGCTCGCACGTTGACTGCGAACTGGCTGTAGGCCTGACGCTCCTTGAGCCAGGCGCCGGTCTGCCCGATGCTGATGCGCCCCTCAAAGCGGGCTTTGAGCAGTTGCGCATTGCGGTCGGCCAGCGGCGCCAAATAGTCACCCACGATGAAGGTGAGCAGCACCAGGCCCAGGCCCAGCGTCAATAGCACGCGCAGGGCCCGCCAGGGCCCGAGCCCGCTGGTGCGAAGAATGGTGAATTCCGAGCTCTGCGCAAGGCGGGCCATCACAAAGATGGTGCCGATCAGGACGGTGATGGGCAGCAGCTCATACAGATGGCTGGGCACCTGCAGGGCGACGTACATGAAGGCGTCCAGCAACTGGTAGCCGCTGCTGGTCTTGCCGCGTACAAACGAAAGCTCGTCGACGACGTCGAAGAAGAAGAACAGTGACAAGAACCCGAGCGTCACGAAAGCAATCGAGCCAATAACCTCGCCATAGATCAGGCGCCGCACGGTCTTCATGATGGCACCCCCACGCCGCCGGTTGTTCGGCGAGGCAACAAGCTGCGCCACGACAATTGGTTGTGCCGCATGGTCAGCCACAAGGCGCCGCAGGCCAGGGTGCCGCCATGCAGGGTCAGCATAAAAGTGCCGAATGGCACGCGCCCGCTGCTGATCCAGTTGACGCCGACGCTGGTCAAATTGAAGTAGATCACGAACGAAAACAGGGCGATCATCAGGTTGCCGCTGCGACCGACACGCGGGTTGACGTGTGCGATGGCCAGGCCCAGCACCACCAAGTTGATGGCGGCCAGGGCCAGGCCGAGCCGCCACGAGAGCTCGCCCAGATTGACATTGGTGGGTTCGGCCATCAGGGTCAAGGTGCCGCGGGAGCGTTCGGGAGAATTCGACTGTAGGCTGATCTCGGCGCTGCCGATCTTCAGCGCGTAACTTTCGAACTCGCTGAGCTTGAGTTCTGCCTTGCCGACTTCGCGCTCAAGCCGCTGTCCCTGCTCAAGCACCAGGAAGCGCTCGCCGGAGCGATTCTCCACGCGACCCCTGCGCGCGGACGTGACGGTTTCCTTGCCGTCCTCTTGCGTGGCGATGAACACGTTCTTGGCCTCGCCGCGGCCAGAGAGGTCTTTTTCGACGAAGAACACCCGCGTACCGGCGGCAGAGGTCTGAAAGAAGCCGGGTTGCACCCGATCAAGGTCACCTCGGGTCTCATAGTGATTGCGCAACTCGATGATCCGCTGCTGCGACCACGGCCAGACCAGCACCGACAGCACCAGGACACCGAGCAGAACCGGCCAGGCAAACCGAAACAGTGGGCCCAACACGTTGGACAGACCACGCCCGCTGGAGAACCAGATCACCATCTCGCTGTCGCGGTACATGCGCGAGAGTGTGCCGACCACGGCGATGAACAGACTCATGGTCAGGATCGAGGGCAGGTGGCCCAGCACCGTGTAGCCCATGACCAGCATCACGTCTGCCGGATCGAAGCTGCCGCGTGAAGCCTGTCCCAGTGTGCGGATCAGCATCATGGTCATCACCACTGTCACCAGCACCACCAGGGTCACGCCAAAACTGCGGGCCAACTCGGTCCGAATGGAGGAATGGAATAACATTGAGCGTTAAGTAAAAGACAGGACGGATTATGAACTTTGAACTCAAGAGGCTCGATCTCGCCACGGCGGCCGCCGAGAAATGCGACGCGTTGCTGGTGCTCGTGTCGGGCGATTCATGTGCCGGCAAGGACGCTTTGTCGGTGCTGGTGGATCAGGCACTCAAGGCGGGTGATCTGGAAACCAAGCCGGGCAAGCTGCTGCAGGTTTACCGGGCACCGGGCCTGGCTTGTACGCGCGCGGTGTTGCTGGGGGCGGGGGACGGTTCGGCCAAGCAGGTGCGCCAGGCGGTCGCCGCAGGCGTGGCGGCGATCAAATCGAGCTCGGTGAAACGTCTGGCAATATGTTTTGCCGACGCACCGACCGACGACGGCGTGCGCGCCGCCTTGCTCGCGGTGACCGAAGCCAGTTATGTGTACACCACCACCAAATCCAAACCCGAAGGGCGAACCCTGAACCGGGTCGTGGTCGGCGTAGCCAACGTGGCGGCCCGCAAGCCGCAGTTCGAGCGGGCGGTCGCGGCGGTCAAGGGTATCGAGTACGCCAAGGAGTGGGCCAATCGCCCCGCCAACTACGCCACCCCGACTCTGCTGGCAACGGCGGCCAAGGCGCTGGCGAAGTACCCTCGGGTCGACTGCTCGGTGTTGGGGCCGAAGGAGGTGGCCAAACTGAAGATGGGTTCTTTCATGGCCGTGGCGCAGGGCTCGGACGAACCGTTGCGTTTCATTGTGTTGCGCTACCACGGCGCCGCCAAGGCGCAGGCCCCCACTGTCCTGGTTGGCAAGGGCATCACGTTCGACAGCGGGGGCATCTCCCTGAAGCCCGGCGCCGACATGGACGAGATGAAGTTCGACATGTCTGGCGCCGCCAGTGTGCTGGGCGTGTTCCGCGCACTGGCCGAGCTGCAGCCCGCGATCAACGTGGTCGGGCTGATCCCTGCCTGTGAAAACCTGCCCAATGGCCGTGCCGTCAAGCCCAGCGATGTGGTGACCAGCATGAGTGGCCAGACCATCGAAATTCTCAATACCGACGCGGAAGGTCGGCTGGTCTTGTGTGACGCGCTGAGTTACGCGGAGCGCTTCAAACCGCGTGCTGTGATCGACATCGCCACCCTGACCGGCGCCTGCATGATTGCCCTGGGCGGCGTGCGCAGCGGCATGTTCTCGACTAGTGAGGAACTGGCCACGGCACTGTTGGCGGCCGGAGATTGCGCGTTGGACCCTTGCTGGCGCCTGCCCCTGGACGAAGAGTATGCCGAAGGCATCAAGACCAATTTCGCGGATGTGGCCAACGTGGGCGCACGCGCCGGCGGTGCCATCACGGCGGCCAAGTTTCTGCAACGGTTTGCCACCAAGTACGACTGGGCGCACCTGGACATTGCCGGTACCGCCTGGAAAAGCGGGCCGGCCAAGGGCGCCACAGGCCGCCCGGTTGGTTTACTGCTGGACTACCTGTTGGCTCAGACCCCCTCCAAGTGACGGCCGTCGCCTTTCATTTCAACGTCAACGATCGACTGGCCTACGCCTGCCGGTGGTTGCGCAAAGCGGTCAACCAGAAAGCGCAAGTGGTGGTGATTGGCATGCCAGAGACCTTGCGCACGCTCGATCGAGCCTTGTGGGCGGTGTCGGAGACCGAGTTCTTGCCACACTGCCTGGCGCCGGCGGACCCTTACGTCGTGGTGCGCTCGCCCATTGTGCTGGCGAGCAGCCTGGACGCGCCGGCGCATCGCCAGCTCTTGCTCAATCTGGGAGAGGGCGTTCCCGCCGGTTTTGAACAATTCGAGCGGGTAACCGAAGTGGTGGCTCAGGATGAGACCGAGCGACAAATGGCACGCGATCGCTGGAAACACTACCTGGCGCATGGTTGCGGCATCACCCGGCACGACCTGTCCAGTCAAGGCGGGCAATGATGTCAACGGTACCCAAGCCCCCGTCCCGTTTTGTACCGACCTTGACCGAGGTCGTGCGCAAGACCGCAGTCAAACGGGAACCCAAACGGATTGACTACGAGGCGGAAGGCCTGGTCCAGCGCGTGCTCAAGGAAGTCGAGTTGTCGATGGAGCAACGCCTTGGCGCGGCGATCGACCAAATGGTGCTGGAGCAACTGGAAACGCTGCGGCCTCTGCTCAAGCGTGATTTGGAGACCCTGGTGCGCCATGCGGTGAGCAATGCTTTGCAGGCCAAGCGTCGCGACGCATAAGCTGAATTAATGTTGCATTCTTGTTGCGGGTTGGTGTCAACCCTATGTTGACAGGCCACGGATTGGGGTATCGTGCCGGGTGTCGAACTGGATTGTTCACATTCGGCTTACCCTAGCTTTTTTCTGGAGTTCTCTATGCAAATGAAATTGAAAGTTACTGTTGCTGCCGCTATTGCCGCTGCTGCTGGTGTGGCGATGGCGCAGGACATGGTCGTCAAGATCGGTCACGTGGCCCCTATTTCCGGAGCTCAGGCTGCCTACGGAAAAGACAACGAGAACGGCGCTCGCATGGCCATTGAAGATCTGAACGCCGCTGGCGTGATGATCGGCGGGAAGAAAGTCAAGCTCGAATTGGTCGCTGAAGACGACGCGGCCGATCCCAAGCAAGGTGCAGCGGTCGCGCAAAAGCTGTGCGACGCCAAGGTTGCCGGCGTGGCTGGCCACCTGAACTCGGGTACCACGATCCCTGCTTCCAAGATCTACAACGACTGCGGTATTCCGCACGTCACACCCTCCGCTACCAATCCCAATTTGACCAAGCCTGGCTACAAGACCACTTGGCGCCTGTTGGCCAATGACAATGCGCTTGGCGCTGGCCTGGCTGCCCATGCGGCCGACAAGCTCAAGCTCAAGCGCATCGCCATCATTGATGACCGTACCGCCTACGGTCAGGGCGTCGCCACAGTGTTCAAGACCGTTGCCAAGTCCAAGGGCATCGAGATTGTTGACGAGCAGTTCACCACCGACAAGTCGGTCGACTTCATGTCCATCCTCACCGCTATCAAGTCAAAGAACCCCGACGGCGTGTTCTTCGGTGGCATGGATCCTCAGGCTGGCCCGATGCTGCGCCAGATGGAGCAACTCGGCATGACCAACGTCAAGTACTTCGGTGGCGATGGCATCTGCACGATGGACCTGATCAAGCAGTCCGCCGGCGCCAAGACGCTGGAAAACGTGGTGTGTGCCGAAGGCGGCGCGTCCCTCGACAAAATGCCCGGCGGCGCGGCATGGAAGAAGCGTTACGACACCAAGTACCCGGGCCAGTTCCAGGTGTACAGCCCCTATACCTATGATGCTGTCCACGTTCTGGTCGATGCCATGAAGCGTGCCGGCAGCGCGGATCCCAAGGTTTATGTGTCGAAGCTGGGCGAGACCAATTACCAGGGCATCACCACCAAGGTGCAGTTCGAGTCCAATGGCGAGTTGAAGAACCCCGCCATGACCCTGTACACCTACAAGGATAGCAAGAAGATTGCCCTGAACTGATCCCAGTTCCGCGCACGCAAAAAAGCCACCGTGAGGTGGCTTTTTTGTATCCTCTCGACTTGCATCGAGGGGTGGTGAGGGACGGCTTGCGCTAGAATAGCAGGCTTCGGAGAGGTGGATGAGCGGTTTAAGTCACACGCCTGGAAAGCGTGCGAGGGGTAAAACCCTCCGCGGGTTCGAATCCCGCCCTCTCCGCCAGTAAGTCAATAAACATGCGCCCTTCGGGGCGTTTTGTTTTTGTTCCCATCAATAAACCCATCAATAAGCAAATGCGGTTTTTCGGTTTTTTTGCTGCCCAAATTCAGCGAACGCAGCCCTGAAAATCCCCATGAAAAAATCAAGGTGCTCAAGGTGCTCACGTTTTGAAGGTTGAGCACCTTGAGCATGTTGAGCATGTTGGTCTTTCAAAATAGGTGCCAGCCGCGCAAGGTAGAAAGCCAGCCTGCGCGGACAGAATCGCTCTGTCGTTGTTCTGGGGTAGCCTTGCCGCTGGCGTTCGGTGTTTTTGGTACGCGCACGAACCGACTAATCGCGTCTGGGGTCATCTGCTCGCGCAGCCCCGCCCAGCTCAGGGAATTAGATAAATGTGAATGCGCCACTGGCGTAAACCTCTTGTTCGTCAATGGCTTGGGCAGCAGCTCCGAAGGCTTGGGCCATCGCTTGCAGGCCGTCTATGCGCCCGGTAGCGCGGCCCTTGTCCAACTTGCGGCCTCCCGCTGGGTCTTTCACTACGATGGCGTTAGCGGCGCACATGGTCAGGACGGGATGCCCGCCATGATTGACACGGGCGTTAAGCAATTCGGCCTCCAGGTTGTCGAGTGCCGGGGCCATATCTTTGAAGCCTTGCCCCCAGGGGATCAGCGGAACATCACAACCAATCTTGTCCAGCTCTTTTTTGAGTAGGTCAATGCGCCAGCGGTCAAAGGCAACACATTGAACATTCAGCCCGGACAGAATCGCGGCCATATCACTGGCGACAAACTCGTAATCAATCGTGTGGCCGGGTGTGCTGTGTAGGTAGCCTTGCCGGTGCCACACGTCATAGGGTGCCCGGTCGCGTGCAGCCCGGTCGCGTAGCCCTTGCTCAGGTGTCCAAAAGTGCGGGACAACTTGCCACTGGCCGGCCACTTTGCCGATCAGCACCAGCGCGGTTAAGTCGGTGCGGGCGCTCAGGTCCAAGCCGCAGTACACCGGCGCGTCACCAAAGGGCAGGACAGCACCAGCGCATGATTGCCACACGGATGGCGATATGAAGGGACTCACCGTGCTGATTCGCTGATTCAGTAGCAGATTGCGGGCGCTGTTTTCCATTGAAGGCATACGCTGCGCCTGCGTCAACTGCTCTCTGAGATCGTCCAGGCTGCGGAACAGGCCCAGGGCAGGGTTTGCGGCCCGCCAGGCGCTTTCGTCCATAAGGTCGCAGCCTGCGGGCGCTGCATAGACGTGCGACACAATGCGCGGGTCTTTGCTGCTTTTGGCGTCGTCAATCCACACGCTCAGTAAATCGGCGTCGTTGGCTGCGCTCGTTGAAATAGCGATCAGCAGCGGCGCGGCGTGCGCTCCCTGCGATGTCGTGATGGCGTCAATGAAGTCGGATTGCGGGCCACGCACTTGACCGATTTCGTCGAGCACCGCAAAAACTGGTGAAAGTCCGTGGGCAGTCTTGCCGTCAGCAGCCAGGGCCTTGTACTCGGTGTTGAGTGGCAGGCCCAGCAGGCGCTTGCCCGATGGGATGATTCTCACGATGGCCGACAGCTTGGGCGATAGCTGCACCATCTTGCTGGCCAGGTTGAACACTAGCGCGGCTTGGTCCCGGCTCATTGCGCCCGACACCAGTTGCGCGTTTTGCTTCGCTTCAGGTCCGACAAGGTGCGCCAGCAGCAGGCCAGCGAGCAAGCCACTTTTTCCGTTTTTCCTGCTCACGCTCAGGATGGCGCGGCGCGTGCCGGCCGGGTTGTCGTAAACGTCCCTGATGAACTGCTTTTGAAATTCAGCCAGCAGCATGGGTTTGCCGACAAACGCACCGTCTGGCGTGAGACACCATTTTTCAATGAAGGCAGTCACCCGTTCGGCGCGTGTCATAGTCATATACTATTAAAACAGCATGGCACGTACCTTGCACCCCGCAATAAACGTGCCTGATTTATTTTGACTATTGCACTGTGCTCCATTTTTCATAGCAACCCGACAACCGGGCTTAATGTTGGGATCAGGTCGTCATCGTCTTGGGCGGCGTTGCGCTCGTTGGCCAGCGCCTTGCGGCCGTCTTTTGATTCACCCACGGTTGCCACCGCGTGAACGTGCAGGGCGCGTGCCAGGCTCACAGTGCGCTTGGTCAGCGTCTCCACCAGGACAGCGGCCGGGTTCAGTTTGCCGTCTTCCATGATGTAGCCGTTTTGGTCAACCACTTGCTGCAGGCGCTCAATGTCTGCCTGACTGCGTGCCAGGTTGCCAGCGGTGCAAAGGTCAATCGCCGTCCATGTGTCGCGGGCGCGGCTTGTCACGATGGCATTCCAGAATGGGCGATCACCAGGACGCAGCGCAACATGGGCAGGTGGATCGAGCGGGCCTAATGCGACAGCTTGGGCGGCTCGGACAGCAGCACTTGCAGAGTCGGAACGGTTGCGTTTAGGCGTTGCTTTCATGCCCGACTTTCAGAGTTAGCGTTGATTGAAGGGAGCACATACGGTTCAGCACCGTCAGTCCCCCGCGATCTTTCAGCCATACCCCCCGTGGGAATCACCATAGCCCCCGTGGCTGGCTTATTCCAGTGATGCGCTTGGTCAAGTGGCGTCCCGTTGGTATCGCAGCCCATACGCACACTGCCGCCCATGTCGCGTGCTGTCTTGCGTGAGTGGCATTCATGGCACATCGGTTGCAGGTTCACCGGCTCGTTGTTCGCGGGATTGTTATCCCGGTGATCGAGGTCGGTCGCCGGCACAGTCAACCCGCGTGCCGTGCAATGGCGACAGAGCGGTTCACAATCCAACACAGAGGCACGCAGTTTGCGCCATGCGGCAGAGTTGAGCGGCAGCAGTCGCCCGTTCTTCGCTTTCGTCCAGCGGTCGGTGCGAATGTCTTCCAACTTAAGCCAGGGCTTTGACATCATCAATCCCTTCAATCACGCTTAAATTTTCAAGGCGGCGGGCCTCACTTGGCAGCATCCAGCCGGCACGGATGCCCGACTCATAGAACGATGCGCGGCCGGTAGAGTCACCACGCAACATAGCGTCAGCACTGTGCTCGGCAAAGTAGATGCGTGCGCCTGCTGGCGTGAGTAGCTGGCGGCTGATTGCCTGCTCCCATGCCGTCATGTAGCGGCCCAGCGTATGCACGATGAACCAGCGGGCCATTTCCACGGAGTTACTGAAATTGGCGTGAGACAGATCACCGATCAGGACGGGCGGTATCTTGAATATGCGGGCTACTTCCTCAGTGCTGAAGCGGCGCGATGCAACGAAGTCGCTGTCTTCCAAACTCATTGAAAGCGGTTGAAACTCGGTCCCGCTTTCGAGTATTGCCGTGCGCCCGCTGTTGCCTACTCCCGCGTGTTGCGTATTCCACGAACTAGTAAGGCTGGCTTTTTGCTCGTAATTGAGCTTGCAGGGTATCTTCAACAATCCAGACAAGCGGGTGCCGTTGCGGAAGGTCGTTGTCCCATGCTCAGATTCAGCGATTGCCAGCTCGATAACGGCCCTTGCGGCTTGAATGGGACTCACGCCGATCAGCGGATCAGCACCAGCACGATGGCGCAGGTGAAACACCTCACCAGGTAGCAGGCGCTCGATGATGCCGTCACGGTTGGCGTAGTCATAACCGCCGATGTTGTCGCCCTTGCGTAGCACGTTGACGCGCTCAGGTGCCAGCGGCAGCAGCTCACGAACTTGGCCGTCACTGCCTCTTACGATGCGTGCATACCCATTGCCACGTAACAACATGCAGGACGTGAGCCACTCGCGCAGCTCTACCGCCGATTGTTGGCCGTTGGGTGCGTGATGCAGCACGGCATACAGGGGATGGTCGACAGCCTTGATGCGGTCGTCACCGTCTCGTTTGTACAGGTGCAAGGGTAGCGATCCAATGGCCTCGGAGATAGCAGCCACGGCCGCATAACAGGCAGCGACTGATTGCGCTGATTCTGGTGTGACAGTGCCCCCGGTGCGAAGTGCGCCAAAGGCTTCAAAGTAGCCGTCACCGTTAGCGCGTTTCTCAAAGCCCAGGGCGTTGGCCATGCGGGTAATGATGCTCACTTGCAAGTCTCCAGCCACAACATGCGGTTGTTGGCGAAGTAGTCATCACGTCTTGCGGCGTGCAGGCTTCGCATTGCCACGCTTGTATCTGCATAGGCCGGGTCAGCCGTCAGCGTCACCTCGATCAGTTCCACATTCAGCAGCTCGCGCACCATTTGTTTGCCGCGTTGCTCCCAGCGATCCCCACCAGGTGCGACACGAAAACCAAAGCTACAACCCGACACGTCGCCACGACTCACCAATTCGGCCAAGTCGCGGCCGTGTGATGTATTGGGCAGGGCCAACGTGAAAGCCAGCCCGTGAGCGTCTTCCCGCAGTTGCAGCGTGCCACCTCGGGTAGTTCCCACCAGTGCGTTGGCGTCGTGATTTGACAGGGCGCGAATGTTGGAACCCGTCGCCAGCGATTTGGCGAAAGCACCTTGCCGGATAACTTCGGTAAAGTCTCCCAGGACTGCCTCAGAATTGAATACGGCCGCATAGCCAGAAAGGGTCTTGCCCTTTCCTGTTAGCGTACCGTTTGAGCGGATTTCCAACATTCTGAACCTATTACAGTGCCAGGTCTTCGATGATGGCGAATGCGTTCTCGCGGCGCGGGATCATGTCCATCGTCGTCAAAATTCGCACTTGCACGCCACCTCGGGAATACGGGCCTTCAGCGTAGGGGTTGACCAAAACGTCAACACTGCCCCAGGTGCCGATCACCATCTCGGAGAAGTCGCCAACGATGATGCGGCCTTTGTTTGGCGTGCCAGTCTTCGCGTCAAGCTGATTTGTGCCATAAACAGGCAGGCCAGCCATTTGGCCGTTTTCCAGCAGGTAGCCGGGTAAGCCGGCAGTCTTCAATGCGGCGCGTAACTTGGTCACGATGGCCGGGTGTGTCAGCCAGGCGCTCGGGTTGACGTTGACAAGGGCAAGGTCTTCGATCACCTTGAGGATGGTCGTCCAGGACAAGGTTGCCAGCGTGCCGGTGCCGGTGGCTGCGGTCAGCAAACCCTCGGGCGCGGTGGTGCCGTTGCCGTGAAGCATGGCCTTGTCGATTGCCAGCCCGACAACTTGCACGAAGTCGTCACGGACAAGTTGCTCGATGCTCGGGTTGCTCTGTTGCAGCAACTGGCGTGACAGCTCAGTGATGGCCCCGACGTGGCGCGGCTTCAATGTGATGTTGTCAAACGTCAGGCCGGAGTCGGTGAGCGCGGTGCCCTCAGCGATCCATTGCCCCGTTGCGGCAGTCGCTTGACGGGGGATAACAACGTCACCACGCAGGTTCGGCAGGACGCGTGCCCCCAGGCTCTTGACCAGCATGGCATTGCGCAGCAGCCCGACGAATTGGTCAGCACGGTAGTCAGGCGGCACGATGCCTGCGGCGGTGGTGGTGGTCTGTGCAGCACGTTGCTCAAACAGGCTTTGAGGAACCAGCACGCCTTGGGCTTGGGTGCCGTTGCGCTTTTGCTCGGCGTTGTACTCAGCCAACGGGCCAGTAAGTGAGCGGTTTTCGATTTGGGCATTGATGGCGTCCACGATGCTGATACGGCTCTCAAGGCCAGCAGCATGTTTATCAACCGGCGTGCCCAGGCTGCGGCGCTCTGCGTCATCCATAAATTGCGCCCGGGCCTCTTGACCTTCCAGGCTCATGATTTCGGCCTTGAGGTTATCGAACTTGGTTTGTCCCTCGGGCGTGAGAGTGGGCGAGCTGGCCAGCAGGGTGCGGGCTTCAGAGACTTTGGCGGCGCGGGTTTCGCGGATTGCGGCGATAGTCATGGTTTGTTGTTCCTAAATTTAAGATAGTCAAAGACTATCAGTTACTGACTCGTTAGTCAATAGCCGTAAAAAACCCACCGGAGTGGGCTTGGTTTCGGCTCAAGTAGTCGGGTTTTCCGGGTCTGATTCGGCCTCCCTGTTTTCAAGTTGCTCAAGGTGCTCAACTTCCGAATGTTGAGCACCTTGAGCAAGTTGAGCTTCTTGAGCACGTTGAGCGGCTAATTCCTTGTCGTTCAGCTTCCAATACCACTGGCCTTCGGTCCCCTTCTTTTTGATGACCATGAGGGCATCAGCGGCGCGGCGAATGGATGCCCAACTGACACCGGCTTCTTTGCCTTCAGCTTGAATAGTCTTGGATGGCGTGATGCCATCCTTAAGCACTTCGCGCAGGAACCCGGATGCTGAATCAATAGCGGTTTTGCCGTCGTCCTGCGATTCATTCGGATCACTCAACAGCTCACGGGCAGACCCCGCAACAGCCGCCCCCCAAGTCACGTAGCAGGCGTTAATGCCCCGTATCGGTTCACCCTGCTCAAGGTGGTATTCATAGCCGCCATCGTCCGGGCCGATGTTGGATTTGCTGCGGGCCAGGATGCGCCGATCCTGTTTGCCGTCTTCGCTTTGAACTTTGGCGGCGACCAGTACGACACGCGCAATGGCGACAAATGCCACGGAACCCATAACCCTTTGCGACGGGTCGCCACCTTGACCGCCTTTGCTGAAGTGCGTGATGCCGACTAAGGCGGCGTTCATGTTGGAAGCCATATCGACCAGCGGCTGCAATGCGCGGCGGGTTTCGGTGTTTTTGTGACTGTCGCCGGTCACTGCACTGACGATAGGGTCAACGATTAGTAAACGAACATCACCGATTTTTTCAGCAGCCGCCTGCAAAGCCTTCATATCGCGTGCCGGGTCGAACGACAGCGACTCTCCGGCAATGCGCGTGCTGTCCACGAAGTAAACCCGGCTTCTATCGCCACCAGCGGCCATGAGGCGCGGAAGCAGCGTGTCGGCTGCATCATCTTCACCGCTCCATACCAGCACGTTGCCGACCTCACATTTAGATCCATCTGGCCAGCGCCCGCCACTTGTCACGGTTGCAGCGAAGGCAATGGCGATAGTCGTCTTGCCTTGTCCCGGTGCGCCCGCGAGTAGGTGTAGCTTGCCCTTGGCCAGCCATTCATGCCAGAGCCACTGTACCGGCTCAGGTTTCAGGTCTGAGCCACACAGCAGCACCACGCCATCTTGCACAGGCGTCTTTTTTACGATGCGCTTTGCCTGAGCCAACACTTCTTGCATGAGTACGGTTTCAGCATTCATTTTGAATTTCCTCCATGAGCGAATCATTCAGGTCGTTTTGAGCCTGTTGAGTCACATAAACTTCCTTGTCAGCAGCGGCCCAGCGGGATGCGCAGGTGGTGGCGGCGGCGATCCCGGCCGCGTCTTGGTCTTGAGCGATCACCAGCGTCTGAATGCCGGCCAATAGTGGGAACTGGCTCAGGTGGTTGGCGTCAATCAATGCCCACACGGGTAGCGGTGCCCAGGCCAAACTAAGCGCGGTTTCCAAGCCCTCGGCAATCCCTAAAAGCGCGTTCACCTCGTCGTCAGGCGTCAACCGGATGCAGCCCCCCACAATCGAGTGGTTTGCCAGCAGCAGGCGCGGCGGGTCGATGTCCGCTTTGCCCGTGGCGCTAATCCACGTCCGGTGAAGACTGAGCGGCTTATTGGTGTGAACGTCGGTGATGAGCGCCACCAGTGCCTCGCCGACGTAACCGCTCGGATGCTTCAATGCCGGGTGCCATTTCAGATCACCATAGGGCGGCGCGTAGCACCTGCGGGCCTTGAGGTAGTCCAGGGCCACGCCACTGAGCGGGATGCACTCGGCCCACAACTTGCGGCCCCAATAGCTCAGGACGGTATGCTTTTGCGCTGCGGGCTTGGCTTTGATGACAGGGGCGCGGCGCTCGGTGCCGGGGCGGGATGACTCCACGAACGAGCACCTGAAGCAATGGGCGATGCCTTTGCCGTCCTGCTCGATAGTGATTCCCAGCGTCTTGCGGCCGTCGCAGGCAGGGCAGTTAATGCGATGCTCACCGACTTCATAATCAGTCCAGATCAGCATGGTTTCACCCCTAGCATTTTGGCGAAGGCTTGCAGCGCGGCGAAGTCTTGGCAATAGCGGCTCATGCCATATTTGCGATAAATCACAGTGAAGTCGAGATCACGCCCTTTGTGAACGGCATGGCCTGCCAGCGCAAATTGAGCGATCAGGTTTGCCAGCCGTTTTTGGTCAGGTCGCTGGCCTGTTGGGAAGTCCAGATCGTTTTCTGGCGTAAACTCGGTGTGTGTAGTTTTTAGAGCGGCTTCGGATGTGCCCAGCATCCCGGCCGCTTTTTCATGGGCGCTCATTATTTAGAACCCTGCGCATCGCGCCAGGCCACCAGAGCATTGCCATCAAACACGGTGCATCGCGCGCTTAACCGGATCGGTTTCGGAAAGTCTGCGCGCGCCTTTGACCAGCGCCAGAGCGTTGCAATGCCGATGCCGAGTAGGTCGGCTGCTTGTCGAGGGCGGTAAGATTTTGGGTTCATAAATTTTTGACGTAAAAAAAGCCCGTCCGAATTGGTACGAGCTGAAATGAAAAAACCGCCTCAGTGGGCGGTTGAAAGGGGGTGGTTTTAGTTGTTGGTCAGGATGGTGCGACTACCTCCAAAAAGTACGGGCGAAAAAAAACCGCCTTGGTGGGCGGTTGAACTAATGGTGACTCAGAATGCAAAAAGCCACCGGTTTAGGGGTGGCTTTCTATTTCAAGGCGAACATATCGGACTCATGAAATTCTTCGCTATGTGGCTCTCTTTCGAGGATTACGTACATAGAGACATTCAAAGCAGAATGAACGGTTCGAGCGTTCATGCTAGCAATCTTCTGTTGCTATTGGATCTAACTTTACTCATGACTACTCCACCGCAAGGTGAAATAACCATCGATTCAGTTTCGAATGTCGGCATGATACTACAAATAACCATAGGTCGTATCAATTTGCAAATTTATTTATGCCGCCTTGCGATTGATAGCGGTCACGCTGCCGGATGCCGCTGGCAAATCACAGAACTCTGCCCATGCCTGCATCATTTTTCGACGTTTTTCGAGCATGTCACCCCGCCGATAAGCAGCGTCCACCTTGTCGCCCACGGCGTGCGCCAGCGCCATATCTGCCATGTCCTTGGGGTAGTTGGTGCGCTCTGCGGCCCAGTCCCTGAAGGTTGACCGGAACCCGTGGGGGACGCATACCTTGCCCTCTTTGTCTTTGTAGCCCATACGCCGTGTGACAGCGGTTATCGTCATATCTGACAACTTGCCACCGCGCGGGGCGGGGAACACCAGATCACAGCCCTCTAGACGCGTATGGCCGCGCAGCATTCGAATTGCCGCTTCACTTAAGGGGACGCGATGCTCCTTTGCCATCTTCATGCGCCCGGCGGGGATAGTCCACACGCCTGTATCAAAATCGACCTCAGACCAAGGCATGCCGCGAATCTCACCAGACCGGGCGGCGGTAAGTATTGCGAACTCCAGTGCACGCGCAGCCATGCCGTTACGTGTGCGCAAATCCTGCATGAACCCGTGCATCGCGTCCAAGGGTAGGGCAGGGTGATGTTCAACTTTTGCGATCTTGCCGGGTGCCGCCAGCATGTGTTCTAAGTGGCCTTTCCAACGAGCTGGATTTTCGCCCTTGCGGTGGCCTCGGACGGTTGCCCAATCAAGCACGGATTCGATACGCCCACGAACGCGAGTTGCCGTTTCCGTTTTGATTTTCCATATCGGCTCGAGGATTGACAGAATGTGAGTGTGGGTCACGTCGCGAACCAGCATGTTGCCGATAACGGGCGCGGCGTAAGTCTCGAGGGTGTTCGCCCATTGCTGCCGGTGCTTTGCGTTTTTCCATGCATCGCCTTGTGCATCTATATAGAGGGCGTACGCCTTGGAGAATGTCACCTCCGTGGCTTGTTGCGCGATTAATTCGCTCTGCGCCTGCTTTCTCACGAGGATAGGGTCTAGGCCGGAATCAATCTTGGCGCGTGCCTCTCGCGCTTTTTCATGCGCGCCTGCCAGCGTTACATCTGGATAACCGCCTAATCCCATATCCCGGCGCTTGTCGCCCACGGTAGCCCTCAAAATCCATGAGCGTGCAGCGCTGTCGCTAATGTGCAGGTACAGGCCAGCCACGCCACCGACAGCCCACAAGCCGGGTGTTTTGAGTCTGCCCACTTCCAGCGCAGACAACTGTTTTGCTTTTCTTGCCATAAACCCTCCGCATGTTCGGGTTCGTCTCATTGGAGAGAGTTCGAATCCGGGTTTCCATCCCATCGATGTTCCCATCAATTATAGAGCGATTATGCGGGATTATGTGAGACTATCTGATACTGTAACTAACAACAGGGTTCGTTTAAAATCAATGACTTAGGGGTGATGTGAGACTACCTGAGCACCTACAAACGGGGACGCCCTCTCCGCCAGACAAAAAACAGCCCCACACAGCATGCACTGTGTGGGGCTTTGTTTTGTGCGCCCAGCATGGGCGCACTCTTGCGTACAGTCTGCGGGGCTCGGTTCTGGGATCAGGGCGTCTTCTGCGCTTGGATCATCTTCATGGCCGAACCGATCAGGGCGGAGACTTCGGACATGTTGCCAGGAATGATCAGGGTGGTGGTGGCGTCGGATGCCACGCGGGAATAGGCTTCAACGGCCTTCTCTGCAACCTTGAGTTGCACCGCCTGCTCGCCACCGGGCTGACGAATCGCGCTCGCAATGCGTTCGATCGCTTGGCCAGTTGCCTCGGCGACCATCAGGATCGACTGCGCATCCCCCTGTGCTTTGTTGATCACGGCCTGTTTTTCGCCCTCGGAGCGGGCAATGAAGGCTTCACGTTCACCCGTGGCGATATTGATCTGTTCCTGGCGCCGGCCCTCTGACGCAGCGATCAGGGCACGCTTTTCGCGCTCGGCGGTGATCTGCTGCTGCATGGCGTGCAGAATTTCCTTGGGTGGCGTTAGATCCTTGATCTCATAGCGCAGCACCTTGACGCCCCAGTTCAGCGCTGCCTCATCAATGGCTTGCACCACCTGGGCGTTGATGATGTCGCGTTCCTCGAAGGTCTTGTCCAGTTCGAGCTTGCCGATGACCGAGCGCAGCGACGTCTGGGCCAACTGCGATATCGCCATGATGTAGTTGGACGAGCCATAACTGGCACGCATGGCGTCGGTGACCTGGAAGTACAGGATGCCGTCGACCTGCAACTGGGTGTTGTCGCGGGTGATGCAGACCTGGCTCGGAATGTCCAGCGGAACTTCCTTGAGCAGGTGTTTGTAGGCCACGCGATCAACAAAGGGCACCAGGAAGTTCAGTCCCGGTGTGAGCGTGCCGTTGTACTTGCCCAGGCGTTCGACCACCCAAGCATGTTGTTGGGGCACGACCTTGATGGATTGCATGATGAATATCGCGGCAATCACCAACAGAATAAGGGCCAGGGTTGTCATGGGAATCTCCAGAGTGTTTGAAAAGGATTCAGGAAGGCAGTTTTTCGACGATCAGGCGGCTTCCAACCACCTCGACGATGCGATGGGGACCGGGCACGGGGTCGCCAGTTTCGGGCACATGGGCCGCGCTCCATTGCGCGCCCCGGTACTTGACGTTGGCGGTGCCATCGGCGTTCCACGCGGTGACCTGGACCGTTTCACCGACGTCCATGTTGACATCACGATTGGCGCTGGCGGGAGAGGGGCTCGGCTGGCGCAGCCGGTAGGCCCGCCAGGCGACCACGGCCCCGCCGCCCACTGCGGCGGCGACCACAAACTGGACCGTGCTGGAGAGCCCCGCTTGCGCGGCCAATGCACCCGCGGCCAGGCCCAGCGCCAGCATCAGCAAGTAGAACGTGCCCGACAGCAGTTCCAGAGCGACCGCCACGCCCGCCAATATCCACCACACCGTTGTCATTGCCATATTTCCCCTATCTGTGTTGTGAGTGCCACATTCTGCGGCAATTGTGCGCGGTTGAAAGCGTGTTGGCGTGATATGTCCGTACACTTCGCGCCTGTTTTGCGTTTTTTGAGCCTCGGCTGGAGATTGTCATGAAGTTTCGCTTTCCCATTGTCATCATCGACGAAGATTTTCGGTCAGAGAATACTTCGGGCTTGGGTATCCGCGCGCTGGCTCAGGCGATCGAGACCGAGGGTTTTGAGGTGCTGGGTGTTACGGGCTATGGCGACCTGAGCCAGTTTGCCCAGCAGCAGAGTCGCGCCAGCGCGTTCATCCTGTCGATTGACGATGAGGAGTTCACGCCAGGCCCCGATCTGGACCCGGCCGTCCTCAACCTGCGCAATTTCATTGAGGAGGTGCGGCGCAAGAACCTCGACGTGCCAATCTATGTCTACGGCGAAACCAAGACTTCGCGCCACATTCCCAATGACATCTTGCGCGAGTTACATGGCTTCATTCACATGTTCGAGGACACGCCCGAATTCGTGGCACGCCACATCATTCGCGAGGCCAAGAGTTACCTCGAAGGTGTGCAGCCGCCATTTTTCAAGGCTCTGCTGGACTATGCCGAGGATGGTTCTTACTCCTGGCACTGCCCGGGGCACTCGGGCGGCGTGGCTTTCCTGAAGAGCCCGGTCGGGCAGATGTTTCACCAGTTCTTTGGCGAAAACATGTTGCGCGCGGACGTCTGCAATGCAGTCGAAGAGCTGGGCCAACTGCTGGACCATGATGGGCCAGTGGGCGCCTCGGAGCGCAACGCCGCGCGCATCTTTAACGCCGACCACTGCTTCTTCGTGACCAATGGCACCAGCACCAGCAACAAGATGGTGTGGCACCACACGGTGGCACCTGGTGATGTGGTGGTGGTGGATCGGAACTGCCACAAGTCGATCCTGCACGCCATCATCATGACCGGCGCGGTGCCGGTATTCATGAAGCCCACGCGTAACCACTTCGGCATCATCGGGCCCATCCCGAAGAGCGAGTTCGAACCCAGGGCCATCAAGGCCAAGATCCGCGCCAATCCCTTGCTCAAGGGCGTGGACGCGGACAAGGTGAGGCCACGTGTGTTGACCCTGACTCAGTCCACCTACGACGGTGTCCTTTACAACACCGAGACCATCAAGACCATGCTCGATGGGTATGTGGAGAATCTGCACTTTGACGAAGCATGGTTGCCGCATGCGGCGTTCCACCCTTTCTACGGCACTTACCACGCGATGGGCAAGGCCCGTGTCCGGCCCAAGAAGGCCATGGTGTATGCCACCCAGTCGATTCATAAACTGTTGGCCGGCATCAGCCAGGCCAGCCATGTGCTGGTGCAGGACTCGCAGACAACCAAGCTGGACAAACACCTGTTCAACGAGGCCTACCTGATGCATACCTCGACCTCGCCGCAGTACAGCATCATTGCCAGTTGCGACGTGGCGGCGGCGATGATGGAGCCACCTGGCGGCACCGCGCTGGTGGAAGAGAGTATTGCCGAGGCACTGGATTTTCGCCGCGCCATGCGCAAGATCGACGATGAGTACGGCAAGGATTGGTGGTTCAAGGTCTGGGGACCTGAGAAGCTGGTCGACGAAGGCATGGGCCGTGCGGAGGATTGGATCATCAAGACCGACGTGCGCAGCACCAAGTGGCACGGCTTTGGCAAGATGGCCGAAGGCTTCAACATGCTGGACCCGATCAAGGCCACCATCGTCACGCCCGGGCTGGACCTGGAGGGCAAGTTTGCCAAGACCGGCATTCCGGCGAGTATCGTGACCAAGTTCCTGGCCGAGCACGGTGTGGTGGTGGAGAAGACCGGCCTGAACAGCTTCTTCATCATGTTCACCATCGGCATCACCAAGGGCCGTTGGAACACGCTGTTGACCGCCTTGCAGCAGTTCAAGGATGACTACGACAAGAACCAGCCGATGTGGCGCATCATGCCGGAGTTTTGCCAGAAGCATCCCAAGTACGAAGCCATGGGCCTGGCCGATCTGTGCCAGATGGTGCATGCGCTGTACGCGCGCTATGACATTGCGCGGTTGACGACTGATGTGTACCAAAGCACCTTGACACCCGCTATGAAGCCAAGCGATGCCTATGCCCACATTGCCCTGCGCAAGACCGAGCGGGTAGAGATTGACGAGCTGGAGGGGCGCATCACGGTCGGCCTGGTGACGCCCTACCCACCGGGCATACCGTTGCTCATTCCGGGGGAAGTGTTCAACAAGAAGATCGTCGACTACCTGAAGTTCTCGCGCGAATTCAACACGCTTTGCCCTGGTTTCGAGACCGACATTCACGGCCTGGTGGAGGAGCTTGACTCGGCTGGCAAGCTGCGCTACTACGCTGACTGTGTGCGGGCCTGACTGAGCGCGCGGCACGCCCTGATTGTCGTCTGCCGCCTCGGTCTTGACGGACGCCTGGTCTCAGGAGCTCGGTTGCTCCACCACTGCCACAGCGGTCTGGCTCACGCCGCAATCCACATAGGAAATCTGTCCGGTCATGCCCGAGGCCAGATCGCTCAGCAGGAAAGCGGCGACGTTGCCGACTTCCTCGATGGTGACGTTGCGCTTGAGCGGCGATGCGCTGGCGGAAATATTGAGCAGCTTGCTGAAGTCCTTGATACCGCTGGCGGCCAGGGTCTTGACGGCACCGGCGCTGATGCCGTTGACGCGGATGCCGCGTTGCCCCACTGCATCAGCCAGATAACGCACCGACGACTCCAGCGAAGCCTTGGCCAGCCCCATGGTGTTGTAGCTTGGCACCACGCGCACGCCGCCCAGGTAGGTCAAGGTCACCAACGACGACTTCGGATTCAAGTAGGGCAGGGCGGCCTTCGCCATGGCCGGAAAGCTGTAGGCGCTGATGTCGTGCGCGATGCGAAAGTTCTCGCGCGTCAGACCGTCCAGGAAATTGCCGGCGATGGCTTCACGTGGCGCGTAGCCAATGCTGTGCACGAATCCGTCGAAGGTGGGCCAATGGGCCGACAGATCCTTGAACAGCGCCTCGATCTGAGCGTCCTCGCCAACATCGCAATCGAAGATCAGCGTCGAGCCAAAATCAGCAGCGAACTCGGTGATGCGTTCCTTGAAACGCTCACCCACGTAACTGAACGCCAGCTCCGCGCCCTGCTCGCGGCAGGACTTGGCGATGCCATAGGCGATCGAGCGATTGCTCAGTACGCCCGTGATTAGTAGCTTCTTGCCTGTAAGGAAACCCATGTCTGATGCACTCCGTGTCGTTCGTTTGGTTTGGCTCCCGTCTGCGCTCGTTAAAGAGCGTTGATAGCGGGTGGCGGGGCAGAATTTTTGTAATGGGATTGTCGCATGCGTCGTTCCCGTGCCTGTAGCCGACTCAAGACACTCGGGGCGCGGCTGCCACGGCGCTTGGCTTGGCCGCAGGGTTGACAATTCCGTTGCCAGGTCAATCCAGCGCTCCGTCAGGAGCTTCATGCGCTCGTAGTTCTTGAGCTGCTTGCGTACGGTCGGCAGATCCTCCTTCTTCACAAACTTGCTGCTGCTCTTGCCCTTTCGGGTGTAGCTGACCTGGTAGTAGGGTCCGTGCTTGACCGGCGGTGTTGCCTTGCAGCGGCACCCAGGTGAGCCACAAACGTTGTACTGGGAGGACAGGCTTTCAGGGCGCAGGTCCCCAAGGGCCGCCAGGTCGCGTTTGATTCTCTCAATCTGTCGTTGCAGCGTTGCTTCGCGGCGGAGCACTGTCCAGGTGCTAAGCTAGAATTCACAAATTCCAGATAAACACCCATTCCGCATGCCTGTTTGTGGTGCGAGTAATGGAAGGGTGCACATGACAACCGAATGCACTCGGGGAAGCTGAATTTTTGAGGTACCGGATGGTGGTCAATAAAAAAAGTGATGGTGACTCTGTTGCCATCGTAGGGATGGCTTTTCGCTTTCCAGGGGATCTCGGTGATGAGCAAACTTTTTGGCAGGCCCTGACCGAAGGGCGAGATGCAGTCAGCCAAGTGGACGCCGGGCGTTGGGATACTGATCGTCTAAAACATCCCAAGCGCTCGGAGCCGGGGCGCTCAAAAACCTTTGCAGCCGGCGTGCTCTCACGCATTGACGAATTCGATGCCGCGTTTTTCAGTATTTCTCCACGGGAGGCATCCCGGCTTGATCCGCAACAGAGACTGCTGCTTGAACTCGCGTGGGAATCGCTGGAAAACGGCGGAATTGCGCCCTCGTCCCTTGAGGGTTCGGATTGTGCGGTGTACGTTGGCATCTCTGGTGTTGACTATGGCATGCTGGCGCTGGATGATCTCGCCAGCATGACGGCGTACTCAATGACGGGCAACACGCTCAGCATTGCAGCCAACCGGTTGTCTTACTTCTTCAATTTGCACGGGCCGTCAGTCGCTGTGGACACGGCTTGCTCATCTTCGCTAGTGGCTCTGCACCATGCATGCAACGCCTTGCGCAGCGGCGAGTCGTCGATGGCGTTGGTTGGCGGCGTCAACCTCCTGTTGCATCCGTATCCATTCATCGGCTTCACCAAGGCCTCGATGCTGTCATCCGACGGTCAATGCAGGGCCTTTGATGCGTCGGGAAAAGGTTATGTGCGTGGTGAAGGCGGCGCCGTATTTGTACTGAAACCATTGAAAAAGGCGATAGCGGACGGCGACACCGTCCAAGCCGTTATTCTTGCGACCGGTACCAACTCCGATGGTGGCCGAAAGACCGGGCTCACGATTCCCAGCTGCCAGGGACAAGTCGAACTCATGCGCGGTGTCCTGGCACGTTCGGGCCTGGACGCCGATGCTATTGACTACATTGAGGCCCACGGTACGGGTACGGCAGTGGGGGACCCTATTGAAGCTGCCGCAATCGGCGAAGTCTACGGACGTCCGCGCTCCAGTGGAACTGCACTCCCAATTGGTTCTGTCAAGACCAATTTGGGTCATCTGGAGCCAGCATCCGGCATGGCAGGTCTGGCCAAGGCAGTTCTCATTCTGAAGAACCGCGCCGTTCCACCGTCTTTGCATATGGTGACGCCCAATCCCCATATTGACTTTGCCGGACTGAATCTGGATGTGGTGACCCAATATCGGCCGTGGACGCAGTCCCATTCAAAAAAGATGGCAGTGGGCGTGAATTCGTTCGGCTTTGGCGGCGCCAACGCACATGCACTGCTGCAAGAGTTTCCGGCGCAAGATCAAGCGCCCAGACTCCCAGAAACTGCCCGTCCGCCCTTGTTTTTGTCCGCCCGAAACCCTCAGGCCTTGCGTGAACTTGCCGGACGATATGCGCAATTGCTGGAGCAGCAACCAAACGCGCACTACGACATTGCCAGTGGTGCCGCTTTACGCCGGGACAGGCTGAACATACGATTGGCGATTCAGACGGGCAACACCGCCCAGATGGTCGCCGAACTCAGCGCGTTCGCGCAAGGGCAGACGGCGCCGCAATTGGTGCTTGAAGACGCGCTTGCCCAGGCAGGCACCGTGGCCTTCGTGTATTCGGGCAACGGTACGCAGTGGCTGGGCATGGGGCAACGGCTTATGGTCGAGTCGCCACGCTTTTCTGAATTGATGCACGACCTCGATGCGCCGATACATGCCCGAGGTGGGTTTTCTATCGTGGAAGAGCTGCAAGCTGATTCCGAGACATCGCAGCTGGAAGACACCGCTGTAGCGCAACCCCTCCTGTTTGCCATGCAGGTGGCCTTGACCACGATGTTGCGGGAGCGGGGTATCGAGCCTCAAGCCGTGACCGGTCACAGCGTGGGGGAAATTGCGGCCGCTTGGGCCGCAGGCGCGTTAAGCCTTGATCATGCGATCGAGGTAATTTGTGCCCGCAGTGCCGCGCAGGCGCTGACCAGTGGCATGGGGCGCATGGCGGCGGTTGGTCTGTCGCACGAAGCTGTCAGCGAATGGCTCGCCCGCGAAGATATCCACTCGGTCGAGATTGCCGGCATTAACAGCCCGAACGACGTCACCCTCTCGGGCCCACTTGGGGCACTCAACAAATTGGGTCTGAGTCTGGCTTCGCGAAATGTGTTCTTTCGCCTGCTCGATCTCGATTACGCTTTCCACAGTCGGGCCATGGACCCGATCAAGGCCGGACTACTCGCACATCTCGCGCCGCTCACCCCTCACGCCTCCGATGTATGTACCTTCGTGTCCACGGTGACTGGCAATATTCTGAGTGGGTGCGAATTGGGCGCCAGTTATTGGTGGCGCAACGTGCGCGAACCCGTTCGTTTTTCGCAGGCCATTTCGACCCTTGTGGCGAATGGTTGCCGGGTATTTGTTGAGATCAGTCCGCACGCCATTTTGCAGCGCTATATTGGCGAATGCCTCAAATCTCAAGGTGTTGTGGGTCGTGTCCTGCCCACTTTCCGCAGGGACGACGATGGTTTGGCGCGTGTTGAAGAGCTTGCTCTGCGTACGCATTTGCTTGTTGAGCCCCAGCGTCTGAACGTATTTTTTTCCCAGCCCGGGCGTTCTCTTCGGTTGCCCAACTACCCATGGCAGCGCGAGCGTTTTTGGCATCCGCGTACCAGTGAGTCAGGTGGCTTGCTCGAAAAGCGTAGGGTTCATCCGCTGTTGGGATGGCGGCTCAACGATGCCGCGCCGGCATGGGAGAACGTCCTCGATCCCGAGACTTGTTTCTGGCTGGCGGACCACAAGGTGGCCAATGCCATTGTGCTCCCGGGGTCAGCCTATGTCGAGATGGCATTGGCTGCGGCGCGTGAACACTTTGGCGGGGTCAGCCAGGAAATCGAGGAACTCGACATTCTGGCCCCGGTTGTTTTTGATGGTGAGCATGCGCGCAGTCTGCGCTTCGAACTCAACCTGCGGGACGGGAGCTTTCGAATTCTCAACCGCCAGCGATTAAGTGAGGATGAGTGGACGCTTAACGTGGTGGGCCGTCTCCTGGGTGCTCCCGCAGTTGCCAGCGCGGACGGGTTTCCAGTTGCTCATTCAATCCCACCGGAGGCAGACCTCATTGATCATGACACGCACTACCAGTTGACACAGTTAGTCGGCTTGGAGTATGGGCCGTGTTTCAAAGGACTCGAATCGGTCAGAGTGCATGGCAGCTCCTTGCTAGTCACCCTGGCCATTCCAGATGCTGTGCAACAGGTTGCCGCGCAGTACATCATTCATCCCGCACTTTTGGACGTTTGTTTCCAATCTTTGGTTGCCTATTTCAAGAGTCCCATTCAAGGGGGACAAGGGGTGCCATTTCTGCCGGTGAAGGTGGGTCGTCTGCGCATATACACACAATCGCCCATAGTTCAATTCAGCACTTACCTGCGGCGCCAAGGTTCGCGCTCCATCCTGGCAGATTTTCAACTGCTAGACGCTGCGGGCGGGATCGTTGCCACATTGGAAGCCTGCCGATTCCGCGCCGCCGCCTTGCAGCGCCGCAAGGCTGCTGATCCAGCCTGCTGGACCAGCGTGCCATATCTGAAGCCTCTGGCGATCGAGCAGGTGCGCAGCAATGTACCGCCTAGCCCTGCCCTTTACCCATAAATGTCTTCACCCTGGGCTTTCTGCGCCCAGGGTAAATCCAATGCATAGGATTTGCAGGTAGGCGTAGCCTTGCCACATCAGTTGATGGCCGGGTGGGGGGTCGTTGGCTCGACCGA
>JAUXWC010000295.1 GCA_030685025.1 Rhodoferax sp. | reverse complement strand
CAGAGAAGTTGAAATGCTGGCACACGGCCCTGGAAACCGAGGCCCGATTTTTATGGGACTGGGAGTTGAGCAGGGTGCGCACGATTTCGATCGACTGGGGTAAGGCCAAGGTGCGTTTGATCTGGTTTTGCAGGTGCATACCGCCAGCTTAGGGGCGACAGGGAGAAATGTCCAGCGATTTATTTGGGTACTGGGCAGGCCTAGCCTGCGACTAATTACCGCTGGCGAAAAGTCGGATTCTTTCACCGACAGGCCGGGGCTCCCAATGAAAGGCACTTTGAAAGGGTGCAAGATGACAGATTACCAATACCCGAAGTTCGAACGCCTTGAGCCGCGCACGCCGTTCAAAGGTGGCAGGATTAGCGAAACCGACCCGTTAACACTGAGCGACGCCGCCCGGTTCGCAAGCGTTCACGCTGGGTCTGAAATTACGCCTGCTGACTTTCTGCGAGCCGCTGGACGTGGTGAGATAACCATGCGAGCCATAGTGCACCAGACCGCGAAGCTGCAAAAGATTGGGGGTGGTGTTTACTGCAATGCCGGGCAACCAAACGAAAACACCGCACCGAAGCGAAGCATTCTCAGTCTGCCATTGTCTGCCTGTCAGCAATTGGCCGCAACAGGCCGGGCAAGCTGGCGCGAGTTCGAATCGTTTAAGTCGATTGATGGGATATTGATGCGGTATGTAATTGCCGAACTGACACCTGATGAGCCTGATTTTGAAACAACGCCTGATGATTGCCGGGTAACAGGCAACGCCGTTAACGCGCTGGCTGATGCGTTCATCGATACCGCTGCGCCAGCACAGACCGCAACGCCCGCGCCCGTGGAGGAAATTGATTATTCATTGCTTGCGACCCCTGCCGAACTATTGGACGCCTTTGGTAAATGGGGTATGAAAGCGGCATGGTTTGATGACCTGAATAGCCGCAAATGGCTACTCGACGCACGCCGCAAGAAAGGACAGGGGACGCAAGGGCAGGTAATACCGCCGTTGTTTTGCCCGTTCGCTGTAATGAATGGCTTGATTGGAAAGGTACGCCGAACCAACCGATTGAAACCCGATACAGCATGGCGAACACTGGCGCATAAGTTCCCCAACGTTTACGCCGCGTTTGAAAGTCACGACCCCCGCGACCAGACAGGGGATTAAAGGCGAACGAACCGGGTAACGCGAACCCGGACGCTAGTTAGTGCCTGACCGAAAACCATCGTGCCCCAATGGAGGCGTGGCATTTTGACGAAACGAAGATACTTGGATACGAGTGGTTTGAGGTAGTTTTCGAGTTGATTTGTGGGCCAATGCCGGTGTTTCAGCGAAATCTTCGCCT
>JAUXWC010000327.1 GCA_030685025.1 Rhodoferax sp. | reverse complement strand
TGTCGACCATGTAGCTCTCAGTGCCAAGCTTGCGGGCCACTTCGCGCAGCCGGTTGCTGTTGGAGCTGGTGGGGCTGCCCACCACGATCACGATGTCGACCTGCGGGCTCATCACCTTGACCGCATCCTGGCGGTTCTGCGTGGCATAACAAATGTCTTGCTGCTTGGGTTCGCGCGCCTTGGGAAAACGCGCCCTGATCGCCGCCGTGATCTCCGCCGCGTCGTCCACGCTCAGAGTGGTTTGCGTCACCACCGCGAGTTTGTCAGTCTGCGACGGTTGCACCCGTGCCACATCGGCGACGCTCTCAACCAGATGGATGCCACCGTCGAGCTGTCCCATGGTGCCCTCTACTTCGGGGTGCCCCTTGTGGCCGATCATGATGAACTCGTATCCGTCCTTGTGCAGCTTGGCTACCTCCACATGCACCTTGGTCACCAGCGGACAGGTTGCGTCGAAAATCTTGAATCCACGGGCACGCGCTTCGTCGTGCACGGCCCGGCTCACGCCGTGCGCCGAGAACACCAGCGTGGCACCGGGCGGCACATCGGACAGGTCTTCGATGAAGATGGCGCCCTTGGCCTTGAGGTCGCTCACCACATAGGTGTTGTGCACGATCTCGTGGCGGACATAGATCGGGCGTCCGAACTTATGCAGGGCGCGCTCGACGATCTCGATCGCGCGATCCACGCCGGCGCAGAAGCCACGCGGCTCGGCGAGGATGATTTCATTGATCGCGGTGGTGCTCACAGTATGCCAATCACCAGCACTTCGAACGTCACCGGCTGGCCGGCCAGCGGGTGGTTGAAGTCAAACAGCACCGCCGGGCCGGACCCGTCGTCGCGCAGACCCTGCACCGAACCGGCAAACTGGCCCTTTCCGTCGGGCGTGGGAAAGTGCAGCACATCGCCCACCGCATACTGCTCGGCCGGGTCACCCAGGTCGGCGAGTTCCTTGCGCGAGAGCCACTGCAGCATGTCTGGGCTGCGCTGGCCAAAGGCCAGACCCGCCGACAACTCGAAGCTGGCGCGCTGGCCTTCGGCCAGACCCAGCAGGTACTGTTCCAGCGCCGGGGACAACTCGCCCGTGCCCAAAGTCAGCGTGGCGGGCTGGCCCGCAAAGGTGTTGACCACGTCACCCATCGGCCCGGCCAGGCGATAGTGCAAGGTCAAAAAAGAGCCCGCCTGAACGGCGGCAGCAGTGCTAGTCATGGAATTGGGGAGCGCGCGCCGTAGGGCTGCGCTTTGGCGAATAAACTGGGGTCTATTGTAAGAAGCTTGCCATGCCCCTGACCGACCTGCCCCCCGATGCCCGTCCGCGCGAGAAACTGCTGGCCCGTGGCCCTGGCGCCTTGAGCGACGTGGAGCTGCTGGCGATCCTGCTGCGCACCGGCTTGCCAGGCAAGAATGTGCTGCAAATGGCCGATGAGCTGCTGCGAATCGGCGCCAGCAAGGGCCAGGAACCCGGCTTTGACGGCATCGCCGGCTTGTTGCACGCCAGTGCCGACGATCTGAAACGCGTCAAGGGCCTGGGCCCGGCCAAACGCTCCGAGGTGGTCGCCGTGCTGGAACTGGCCCGCCGCGCCATGACCCAGCAATTGCGCGAGCGCACCGTTTTCGCCACGCCGGACACGGTCAAACAGTATGTGAAACTGCACTTGGCGGCGCGCCCCCATGAGGTGTTTGCGGTGCTGTTCCTGGACTCGCAAAACCGCCTGCAGGCGATGGAAGAACTGTTTCGCGGCACGCTGACCCAGACCAGCGTCTACCCGCGCGAAGTGGTGTTGCGCGCCCTGCACCACCAGGCCGCCGCCGTGGTGCTGGCGCACAACCACCCCAGCGGCACGGTGCAACCCTCGCGCGCCGACGAGGCGCTGACGCAGACCCTGAAGGCGGCACTGGCCTTGATCGATGTGCGGGTGCTCGACCACGTGGTGGTGGCGCCGGGGCTGGCGTTTTCGTTTGCCGAGTCGGGCTTGTTGTGAGCCGCAAACCCCTTGTCATCAAGAGCCTGGCCGATCTCAAGCAAGTCAAAAAGGTCATCGAGGACCAGTCCAGACACCAGGCCGAACAAGTCCAGGCCCTGGCCAAGGCTCAAAGAAAACAGACCAGCGAGCGCGACTTGTTCGTGCGCGCCGCCGGCGTGGTGCAACGCCTGCCCGACAAAGGGCACGCGGTCCTCAACAAGAAACGTGCGCCACCCGACGTGATGCAGCGCGAGCTTGACGAGCAGGCAGCGCTGCAGGAGTCGCTCAGCGACGAATTTGATGTCGCCACGCTGCTCGACGTGGACGAGCAGATGAGTTTTCTGCGCCCAGGTCTGGGCACCGATATCCCACGCAAGCTGCGCCGCGGTGACTGGGCGATCCAGCGCCAGCTTGATTTGCACGGCCTGCGGGTGGAAGACGCCCGCGAGGCCCTGGGCCGTTTCATCCGCGAAGCCAAGCAACAGGGTCTGCGTTGTGTGCGCATCGTGCACGGCAAGGGCTTGGGCTCGCCCGGCAAGGCCCCGGTGCTCAAACGCCGGGTCTACAACTGGTTGCTGCAGAAGGACGAAGTGCTGGCCTTTGTGCAGGCCAAACCGGCTGATGGCGGCGCGGGTGCGCTGCTGGTGCTGCTGGCGCCGGTCAAGACTACCGGTTAACGCTTTTTACCCAGTTTTCAATACAAAAACGTCTGTAACCCATGTCGTATAAGGCTTATAAGCTATACAAAGTATAGCAATCGACTATTTCACACCGAAATAGCGGCTATCCAGGGTGGAGCGCCAAGCCTGATCAAACACCAAGTCACAAGTTAAGGACTGGCCCTCGCCCACCAGCTCGACTTCACCGGCTCGCGCCAGACTCTGGTCGGCATACGCGTCGCTCAAGCGCTTGAGCAGGGTCTGCTTGTAATCCGTGTCGCTTGACCCGGCCAGATGCAAGCCCTTGGTTTCCAACACCACCAGCCGGGCAGCACCCTCCCCCGACACCCGCGCAAACACGAAGTCCGGGTACACCTTGTGCCGCTTCCAGCCCTGCAGGCCGTACTGGGCGCGCGCCACATTGCGATGCCACCACTGCAACGCCGCCTGACTGTCCAGGTAACAGGCCACGTCGCGCTCCAGGCCGCTGTCAGTCAGCGCCGTCAAGGCGGGCTCAAACAGGCTTTTCTCCACCAATTTGGCGTCTTCCCGAACCAGCGGCTGAGGCTTGCCCGACAGATCCAATGCAAACTCGGCCGGGATCTCATAGTCCGTCGCGTCCGCCCGCAGCCGGAACTCAACCTTCCCTTGCGCCACACAGTCTTCAAACACAGACTGCGCCAAGCGGTCGCGCTCGGTTTCCAGATCAATGCGCAAGCGCTCCAGCAGTGATGCACTGCTGGCCGCCAACACTTTCTCCGGGTAGCCCTGCGTGGTCAGGCGTGCCAGCACGGCATCGACCCAAGCCCAAACCCACCACGCGTTGGGTGCAATGTCCAACAGGCCACGCACCAGCCGCGCGCGGTCCAGCACCGCTGCCGCACCGGCCGTCAATTCGGTAGCGACCGCCTCCGGGTGGTCCAACACATCCAAATCCACCGCAAAGTGCTGCCCCAGCGCCCCGCGTGCTGTAGGCGCCCAGTCCGGCGCCAGGGCGTCCAACCGCACGGCCGACCAGTCCAGACCGGACAGAATGTCACTCTCGTACGCCAGTTCCCGGCGGCGCTTGCGCGCCAGTTCATCCGTCTCGACCCAGGTGACGCGCGGCAAGAATATGCGCATCCGGCTGAACTGGGGCCGACGTTTGAACGGCACCGGCTTGGCCACAGCGCCATCGCCCCCGCCTTGCACCGACAGCGCCAAGTCGCCCATGCCTTCGGTTTCCAGTGAGTGCTTGATGGCTTTGATGACCTCGCCAGTCCGGGCGTCATGGCACAACACATAACAGGCGTCCAGCGCGGCGCGGCCCGTTTTGGCCACCTGCGGCAGGCGCAAGATGCGGCCCATGAGCTGCGTCATGGCGCGCACATCCTTGCCCGCAGCCAAGGCACACAGCACATAGGCAAACGGGCAGTCCCAGCCCTCCTGCAAAGCCTGCTTGGTGATGATGGCGCGCACCTCGCACTGCGGCGACAGCAGGTCCATGTTTTCCGGCGTATTCAGGTCGTTGCGCTCAGACGTTTTGATGGCAATCTGGGCCCCAGTAAAGCCCAGTTGCAGCAAATACGCCTTGGCGTCCTCGGCATGGATGAAACCGCTGTCGCGCAAATCCTTGCCAGTGCGCTCCACCTGCACCAGCAGAACGGGACGGATGTAGCGGTTGGTCTCGGCCTGCAGCCGGGCGGCTTCGGATTGCAAGGCGTCGAGTTGCTCCACACTGGCGGCCAGGCAACTCTGCCAATCCGACCAGCCGCGCATGTCCACGTTGATCGGCAGTTTGATCATCTCGGCCTGATCCAGATCGGTGCCACGCACGTCCACCAGAATATTCGAGCCCGAGCCCTTGTCACTCGACACCCGCGGCGTGGCCGACAACTCCAGCATGAAGCAGGGGTTGAAGCCGTCAAGGGTCTTGAGCGCGGTCTCGGTGTAGGCGTGGTGGCCTTCGTCAATTACCACCATGGGCCGCAGCAGCCGCATCACATTGCCCAGCGAGCTTTTGACAATGCTGCCTCGGGTGGCGCGCGCTTCTTCTTGCGTGGTTCCCCAGGACGTGTAGGCATCCAGATTGGGCACCGCTTGCAGCAAGTCCCAGTTGGCTTCGATGTCGTCTTCGCGAGGCGTGTAGCCCAGCACATTGCCCCGGTCACGGAAAAAGCGCAGCGTCTCCTTGGTCTGGCGCGCGGCCGACGCCAGCATCAGCAGCATCACGCACAGGTGTGAGTCGGTGTCGATCTTGGACAGGGGCGACTGCTTCTCCAGAATCTTCACCCGCCCGGCCCCAGCCACATTGAGCATCTGATGATACGGATGGTCGCGGTTCTTCAAGGTCTTGAGCGTTTGCTGGTAAATCGCCTCGTTGGGCACGATCCACAGCACCAGCCCCGTATGCCGCTGCAAATAGTTGGAAAACACCCGCCCCACGCTGGCGGCTGCCAGCAATGTCTTGCCACCGCCGGTGGGAATCTTCAGGCACACATTGGGAATGGCGCGGCCGGCGCCATCAAACCGGCTGCTGTGTGGCTGCCCGGCAAACGTAGTCGGCAGCTTGCCAGCCGCTTTAAGCACGCCCCATGTTTTCTTGGGGAAATCACTGGCCTCGCGCATCAGATCTTCCATGCCCTCCATTGCGCGCAATGCCGACTGCGCCGTCTGCGCTTGGGTCTGGTTCTTCTTCAGTTCGACAAGAAAAGTATCCAGTTGCTCCAGCGCCGTGCCTTGGAACGCCTTGAGTTGGACAGCGCCCACGCTGGCGGCATTGGCGGCATGGCGGCGGGGCTCCCAGAACAGCTTGCGGTCGCGTTCGATACGCGCGCGAAATTCAGCGCCGACGACATCTTGCAAATGCACGATGTCGAGGCGATAAATCAGCTCCAGTGCATCGATGCGGCTGCGAATCCGCGAGAACTGTTGGGGCGACAAACCGGGCGCGTCGACTGCCAGGTCAATGTCAGATTCTCTGCGGTGGTCACCGCGCGCGCGTGACCCATAGACCCACACTGCGCCTATGCCGTCACTCGCATCGAACAAGGCATACAGCTTGGCAGCACTTCCCGGTGCAACGCCAAAGTGCGGCTCAGGCACGCCCTGCTGTTCACGCATCGTCATGTTCCAGCCGCTGCGCAACTGCATGAAACGCAGCACCGGCAAACTCGCGCACGTACGCCGCAATGACAATGGCCTTGCCTTCGTCGTAGGCGTGACTCACATCATTTCGATGGTCGCGCAGCAACTCCCACAACGACGGGTCGTCGATCAGCCGGGCACGAAACGCGGCTTTCAACACGGCAGTGGCATAGTCCGGCGTTTCCAAGCCACGCACCACCAGGGCCGCGCGCAGGGCCTTCATCGCCATCTCAAAGGTAAACACATAGCTCAGCAGCAAGGAATTGCGCGACTTCACATCGCCTTCGTCTTGCACTATCGCAAGTTCAAACGCAGCTATGGCCTTGCCAAACTGCTTCAACTGAAAAACCAGTGTGTCTTGTGCTGAAAATTCCATGTCTCAACCCTCCCGATACAAGGCAAACGGCAACGGCGCGTAGTCCACGCCGTGCTCCAGCAACTGCTTGTTGCTCAGGTACTTGGCCGGGGCAAAAACCAGATGGCGCTTGCCGTCGCCTAGGGCCCCGTTGCGCGCCCTGCCCCAGTCGGCAAAGCCCTTGGCGCGGCTCAGGGTGAGCGCGGCTTCGGGAGACTTCAAAAAGGTCAGTGAGGGTTCGTACACCAGCCACACATGCGCGTCCTTGGCCTCGCCGAGGTACCACGGCGGCGCATTCTTGGGCGCGGGCAGCAGCGTGCCGCCCGTGGCGGTGTGGAACAGCCAGGCGCCCAGCGCATCAAACCCGGGCAGGTGCTCGCCGCTGAGCAGTTTTTCAATGTCCAGCGGCTCGCCCAGCGTGCAGTAGGTGAACTCGCCACCCAGGCCCTCCACCCGTTCGCTGATGCGTTTTTCGCCTTCCACCTTGAGCACGCCGTCTTTGAGTTCGACGTTGATTTTGTCGAAGCGCTTTTTCTTCTTGGGTGCTGTTTGGGTGGTGTTGGTTGAACCCGCCGGGCGGTTGGGCGCCAGAGCGCTCTGCTCCGTGTGCCCCGCTGGGAGGCTGGGCGGCAGGCGATTCTGCTCCGTGTCCCCCGCCCGCTGCGCGGGCTCCTCCTTGACCTGCGCAGAACCGCCTGCCACCCAACCTCCCAGCTCCATTTGCGCGGATTCTTGTGCAAAACCTTCTTTCGCCTTGATGGCCTCGATCTTGGCTAGCCACTGGTCGGCTTTTTTGAACTGGGTGAAGTTGATTTTTTCTTCCAGCAACACCTCGCGCTGGTTGCCCACCCAGGCGTAGCCTTTGATGGCGCGGCGCACGCGCTCGGCGGTGAGTTTGTCGGCATAGGCTTCGCCTTCCACCAGAATGAACTTGCGGCGTCCGCCGTCTTTGGCGTTGGCTTTGAGCACGGCGTGGGCGGTGGTGGCGCTGCCGGCAAAGCTGTCAAGCACGATCGCGTCATCTGCCGCACCGATTTCCAGAACGCGCTCAATCAACTCCACAGGTTTGGGCGTGATGAATAGCTCACCATCCAGCCCCGATGCCAGCATTTGTGACAACGCTTGCTTGGCATTTCGCGTACTACCAACCTCTTGCCAACTCCAAAGAGTTTGAGGAACCACTCCATCTTTCACTTCAGACAGAAAGCGCTTGATGCCTGGACGGTTGTCACCAGACTCACCCCACCAAATTCGGTTGTCAGCGTCAAGTTGATCGAATTTTTCCTTGCTCACGCGCCAATAGCTTCCGGTTGGAGGCCCGTTGATTACGCGCCCATTTTTGGTAGTGATGGGGTACAGGCCTTGCGTGTACTGGTTTCGAGCAGCCAAATCACTCAGCAACCAAGGCCCGCGCGAGTCGTTGTCTGGGTTTTTGTATCGCGCGACCATCTCTTCAGTACGCGGCAATAAATTCAGACTCCAGTTCGCTTTGGACTTTGCATATACCAACATGTAATCATGATCTTCACTGAAAAACTCGGCTGTGTTCTTCGGGCTGTCCATCTTGTGCCAAATGCACGTCGCCACAAAGTTGTCGGCGCCAAAGATCTCATCCAGCACAGCACGCGCGTGGTGCACCTCGTTGTCATCGAGCGTGATCCAGATCGAGCCATTTTCTGACAACAACTCGCGCAACAGCACCAGGCGCGGCCACATCATGCACAGCCATTTGTCGTGGCGCAGCATGTCTTCGCCATCGACCGGGTTGGTGCTCAGCCACTCCTTCATGATCGGGCTGTTCACGTTGTCGTTGTAGCACCAGCCCTCGTTGCCGGTGTTGTAGGGCGGGTCGATGAACACCAGGTCCACCTGGCCAGCGTAGCGCGGCAGCAGGCTTTTGAGCGCATGCAGGTTGTCGCCGTGAATCACCAGGTTGCTGGCCAGATCGGCCGGGCCAATGCCTTTGCCTTTGTCCACCAGCAGCGGACGGTAGGGCACCGTCAGGTGGTGGTTGTAGACGTACTCTTTGCCTTTGAAGACGATTTCGGGCATGGGCGGGCTCTCAAGTCGGGCTCGTTGGCGTCACCACGCTCAAGGCCTTGAAATAGTTTCGAAAGAATCCTGCGTCCGTGGTGAGAAGTGCATCGGCCTGTTGCATGGCATGGGCACCAATCAGAAAATCGGGGGCGGTGCGCTCACGCGACCCCTTGTTGCGGGCGTAGCCGCGCATGATGCGCGCGGCTTGCAGCGCGGTCTCCATCGTCATGGGGTCGTGGTCGATCTGGCAGGCCGCGAGAAACTCGGTCAGTTCTTGCTCGGTGGCGAAGTAGCGCCCGAGTTCGGCCACCACCACGGCGCACACACACAAGCCACCGTGCGCCAGCGCGGTCTCCAGTGCAGTTTGGGCCGCAGCGGCGCCCGGCGCGCCTTTGACGATGTCAAACAGCACGCTTGAATCAACCGCCGTCTTCATGCTTTACGAGTTGGCGCGACCCAGGGCACGGCGCGCCCACGCAGCTCGGCCAAAGCCTGCTCGGTGCTCATCCCGTCATCCAACGCCTTGCCAACCCAGCGGCTGAGATCGAGCTGAACTTTCTTCTCGATCAGCAAGCGCCCGCCGTCCACGCGCAGTTGCAGGCGCGCGCCGGGTTTGAGGCCCAGCGCATCGCGGGCCTCTTTGGGAATCACAATCTGGCCGCGCTCGGCCAAGGTCACATCCATCACTTCCATGGGGCACTCCAAAAGTCATACGTAAGTATGAACCAGGCAGTATGAATTGGCAAGTACGTTTCTGCAGTGCACCTTGACCTACTCCGCCGAGCGGCGCAGCGTGTCCACCACCGGGCGGCGCAGCACCTCGCGCAGCCCCCACCAACCCGCCATCAATGCCAGCACCGCGCCGGCCAGCGCGCCCAATAACACAGCCCAGGGCGACACCGTCCACTCGAAGCCGAACACGTAGCGCGCCAGCGCCCAGCCCACCACGGCGGCCATGATCGAGGCCAAAAACCCGGCCAGCAGCCCGACGCCCATCAGTTCGGCGCGCTGCACCTGGCGCAGCAGGCTGGCGCGCGCGCCCACGGCACGCATGATGGCGAACTCGCGGGCGCGCTCCTCGCGCGTGGCGGTGACCGAGGCAAACAACACCACCAGTCCGGCCGCCAAGGTGAAGGCGAACAGGAATTCGACCGCCGCGATCACCTGGTCCAGCACCTGCTGCACCTGGCCGATGGTGTTGCTCATGTCGACGTTGGTGACGTTGGGAAACTGGCGCACCAGCGCGTTGTCGAAGCCCTTGGTGGCGGGTGCCTTGAAGGCGCTCATGTAGGTGGCCGGCACGCCTGGCAGACTGGCCACCGGGTACATCACGAAGAAGTTGGCGCGCATCGAACCCCAATCGACCTTGCGCACCGAAGTCACTTTCGAATCCAGTTCCAGGCCGCCAAAGTCAAAACGCAAGACATCGCCCAACTTGAGGTTCAGCGTCTTGGCGATGCCCTCTTCGATGCTGACGCTACCGGCCTCGTCGTCAACCCATTGTCCTTGCACAATCTCGTTGTGGGGCGGCTTGGCCGCGCTGTGCGAGAGGTTGAACTCACGGTCCAGCATGCGCTTGGCACGGTCGTCCTCATAATCGTCCGGGTTGCTGGGCTTGCCGTTGACGGCCACCAGACGGGCCCGGATCATCGGGTACCAGTCGTAGCCGCTGACTCCCGCATCTTTCAGCGTCTTGACGAAGGCGTCGCCTTGCTCGGGCATCACGTTGATGACAAAGCGGTTGGGTGCATCGGGCGGCGTAGCCTTGCGCCAACTGCTGATCAAGTCCGTGCGCAACAAAACCAGCAACACCAGCGCCAGCAAGCCCACCGCCAGGGCGCTGACCTGCACCACGGCGTAGGCCGGGCGCGCCGAGATCTGTCGAGTGGCCAATACCATCCAGCGGGGCGCCGTGCTCTCATTGACCACGCGCCTAAGCAACTTGACCGCCAACCAACTGCTGAGGGCAAAAATGGCTACCGCCGCGGCAAAGCCCCCGACGGCGATCAGACCTAGCTTAAGGTCGCGGCTGGCCACCAGCAACAAGGCGGCAAACCCCAGCACCCCCACCGACAACACGCCCAGCGAGGCCGGACGCAGGTTGCCCACGTCGCGCCGGATCACCCTCAAGGGCGGCACCTGGGCGAGCTGCAACACCGGTGGCAAACCGAAGGCCAGGAGCAGCGTCATACCCATGCCAACGCCAAACAGTACTGGCCAGATGGTGGCCGCCGGCAAGACCGCCGCCACCAGGCCCGACAGCAGGAACACAAACACGTAGTGCACGGCGAAGCCGATCATCACCCCCAGGCCACTGGCAAACAGCCCGACCAACGCAAACTCGAAGGTATAGGCCAGCGCAATGCGGCGCTGGCTCAGGCCCAGCACGCGCAACATGGCGCAGTCGTCCAGATGCCCGGCAGCAAAGCCGCGCGCGGCCAACGCCACCGCCACCGCGCTCAGTAGTGCCGCCAACAGCGCCACCAGACTCAGGAACTTCTCGGCACGCTCCAACGTTTGGGCCATCTCAGGGCGCCCACCTTCGAGCGACTCGACACGCAGGCCCCGCACGCCGGGTTTTTTGATCTCATCGGTCGCCCAAGCGACAAAAACTGCCACCTGCTCGTCCGGCCCCACCACCGCCAGTCGGTAACTGACGCGGCTGGCGGGCTGCACCAAGCCGCTGGTGGCCAGGTCCGCCTGCCCAATCATCACGCGCGGTGCAAAGCTCATGAAGCCGGCGCCGCGGTCTGGCTCAGCCACGATCACGCGAGTCAGGCGCAGGCTGGTATTGCCCAGCAACAAACGGTCGCCCAACTGCAGCCCCAGCGCATCGAGCAAAGGTGCCTCCACCCAGGCTTCGCCGACGGCCGGCACGTCACGGGTGGGCACGCCCGGCTGCCCGGCGTCCGAACTGACCGTCAGGCTGCCGCGCAGCGGATAGCCGGCCTGCACCGCCTTGAGAGCCACCAGCTTGGTCGCGCCGCCGCGCTCATCGGTGGCGCGCGCCATGGTCGGGAAACCCAAGGTGTGCGCCACCTGCAGCCCCAGCGCGCGTGCCTTGGCCGTGAAAATCTGGGGCGTCGGGTTGTCGCTGGCCACCACCGCGTCGCCGCCCAGCAGGGCGCGCGCGTCGCGCTGCAAGCCACCCTTGAGCCGGTCGGCGAAGAAGCCCACCGCCGTGAGCGAGGCCACCGCCAGCGTGACCGCCACCATCAGCAAACGCAGCTCGCCACTGCGCAGATCGCGCCACAGTGTGCGCCAGCCCAAACGCCAAAACGAAATGTTCATGCCGCAAGCTTAGCCGCAACGGCACGCCGCC
>JAUXWC010000321.1 GCA_030685025.1 Rhodoferax sp. | reverse complement strand
GCGCAGTGCCGTGACCGATACCACGGCGGGGAAGCGGCTGCCGTCCTTGCGGATGTAGCTCAGCTCGTAAATGTCCTCGATGCCGCGCGAGGCCTTGAACACCAGCGCCTCGAAGCCGGGTTTGATCTCGGTGCCGAGCTCGACGCTCAGTGCCTTGGCGCGCTCGATCACTTCCTGTGGGTCCGAAATGTCGGCCGGTGTGATCTGGTTCATCACCTCGACCGCCGTGTAGCCCAGCATGCGCTCGGCGCCGACGTTGAAAATCTGGATCACGCCCTTGGCGTCGGTTGCGATGCTGGAGAAGTTGGCGCTGTCAAAAATCGCCTTCTGCAAAGCACCGGCCTTAAGCAGCGCGGCTTCGGCCTGTTTGCGCGCGCTGATGTCACTGATGGTAACGCGCAGCGCCGAGCTGCCATCGTGCTGCGCCGCGGTGGTGGTGAGTTGCACCCAGATTGGCGGGCCGTTGTGCCGGATCATGCGAATCTCGGCGGCCTGCGGCTTGGCGGTCTCGAAGACGGCTTTGCGCAACAGGTGGTAGGGGTCGGCGTCGTCACCGAAGATGAATCGCACGAAAGGCTGTTTGACAAACGCCTCGCGGCTCAAGCCCAGCATGGTGGCCGCCGTGAGGTTGGCCTCCACAACAACCCCCGGCTCGTTGATCGTGCAATAACCCACGGGCGCCAGGTCATACAGGTCAAAGTAACGACCCTGCGACGCCTCCAGGGCCGCTTGGGACTGCCGCAGCTCTTCGTTCTGCACCTCCAGTTCGGTGCGCTGCGCGCGCAAGGCATGTTGCGCGGCGTAGTCGTCCGTGACATTGCGAAACACCAGTACCGCACCGACCACCTGGCCATTGGGGTCTCGAATTGGGGCACAACTGTCCGCGATATCAAATTCCTGGCCATCGCGCGCAATCAGCACCGTGTGGTTGGCCAAGCCCTGCACGGTGCCCTGTGCCAGCGTTTGGGCCACCGGCAGCGTGGCGAGTTGGCGGGTGTCCTTGTTGACGATCTGAAAGACCTCGTCCACCGCACGGCCAAGGGCTTGCGCTTGGGTCCAGCCGGTGAGCTGTTCGGCCACCGGATTCAGCAGGGTCACGCGCGCTGCCGAATCGGTGGCGATCACCGCGTCGCCGATGGAGCTGAGTGTGACGGCAAGCCGGTCTTCGCTGGTCTGCAAGGTGAGGTTGGCGTGCTGCAATTGGCTGTTGATCGCCTCTTGTGCGGCAAGCAGATGCCGTGTTTCAAGGTGCACCAGGTTCTTCAGACGTTGCTGGGACTCCCGGTAGAGCAAGTAGGCAAATGCGAGCGAAAAAGCCAGCGCCAGCAGGCTGCTGAGCACGATGATCATGAACTGCCGACGCAGAGTGGCCTGAAACGTGGTCTCCGAGCGCGCCAGCGCGACTTCCTGGACCTGGATGTAGCCGGCAACCTCGGTGCGAATCGCGTCCATCAGGCGCTTGCCCTCACCGCGGCGCACACCCTCCAGCGCGGCCGCGTTCTGATGGCTGCGGTATAACTCGATGGCCTGCGCGACATGGGCCAGCTTGGCATCGACCAATGGCGCCAGGGCATCCAGGCGTTGATGGCCAGCAGGGATTCGGGTCTGTTGGCGCAAGGTCGTCAGTTGACCGCCAATTTGATCTCGCGCCGACAAATACGGCTCCAGAAAGGCTGGGTCACCGGTCAACAGATAACCGCGTTGACTGGTTTCGACGTCTTTCAAGGCAGACAACAAGTCGTCTGCTTGGTTCAGGATGATCGACGCGTGCTTGCGGACATCGGCCGCTGTCTCCAACTGGCCGAAAGACCAAAACGATGCGGCTATCCCCAGCGCGAGCGCAAGGACCGTTGCAGCCAGCGCGGCAAGTGTCTTGTGTGCGGTTTTCAAAGTAGATCCACCCTTTGCCATAAGTGCCGGCTGTTGGCTTTCGGTGGTCGCGAGACCACCCGCCGCACCTGCATCGACGACGCCGGTGAAACTGTTTGCTGTTCCTGACAGGGCGGCTGGCCGTGAGAAGGGTGTAACGATCCGCAGCACGCGCTGCGCTGGACGGGCTGATCCCTTTGGATCGGGCGCTCGCCTAGCCCGACAGAACCGGACCTCGTTGAAGAGCAGTGTAGATCATCTCCAAATGCCGGGCCGTGGTCCGTGCGCTGGCGCACATAGCGCGGCCTGCTGTCGAGCTTCTCGAAGTTGCTGGGGTCCGTCCACTCGCAGTTGGTGGTTTCGATAAATGATCATTTTATCGAACCGTCTTGTAGAGAAGCTTAATCAGGCGTATAAACACCTATACACTCAAACACTGGAGTAATCATGGATTCAGTCCGCTGGAACATCGCTGTGTCGCCCGACACGGATCAGTCCGTACGCATGTTTCTCGCCGCACAGGGTGGCGGCCGCAAAGGCGACTTGTCGCGTTTCATTGAGGAGGCCGTGCGTTCGTACATCCTGGAGCGAGCTGTCGAACAGGCCAAGACAGCTACCTCCGGCATGAGCGAGACCGAAGTGACCGACTTGATCGACGAGGCGGTGCAATGGGCGCGTGAACACTGATGCGGGTCATCCTGGACACCAATGTTTTGCTCAGTGCGCTGATTTCGCCGGCTGGCCCACCCGACGCGATCTACAACGCTTGGCGGGTTGCCCGATTCGAGTTGGTGACCTCAACGGTCCAACTCGAAGAGGTTCGACGCGTGAGCCGCTACCCGAGACTCAAAGCCATTCTCCCCGCTCACCGCGTTGGTGCGATGGTGAACAACATGCAGCGTGCCATCGTGCTGGAACATCTGCCGAGTCTGCCGCAAGGCGTCGAGGTCAACGACCCGAATGACGCGTTCCTGTTCGCGATGGCATTGGCCGGCGAGGCGGACTACCTTGTGACCGGGGACCGCCGTGCCGGATTGTTGCAACTGGGCAGCGCCGGTCGCGCGCG
>JAUXWC010000319.1 GCA_030685025.1 Rhodoferax sp. | reverse complement strand
ACGCATGGTTGTTGCTCTGGGGACGAGCGGCAGTGCCGGCGGGGTTGCCGGAGCAGGTGCGTGTGCTGCGCATGGAAGATGGGTTCATACGCTCGATCGGATTGGGTGCCGAGCTGGTAAGGCCACTTTCGTGGGTGGTGGATGGTAGCGGAATCTACTATGACGCCACTGCAAGCTCGGACCTTGAAGACCTGTTGGCCACCCATGCGTTTGACGACGCCTTGTGCGCACGGGCTGCGCGCCTGCGTGAGCGCATCGTCTCATCGCGTCTGACCAAATACAACGTGGGCGGGGCTGTCTGGCAAAGGCCAGCGCACGCAAAGCGCGTGATTTTGGTGCCCGGTCAAGTGGAGAGTGATGCCTCTTTGGCGTATGGGGCACCGGGTGAGCGCAGCAATATGGGCTTGCTGCGTTCGGTTCGCGCGGAGAACGCAGACGCCTATGTGGCGTACAAGCCGCACCCCGATGTGGCCGCGCGCTTGCGCAAAGAGGGTGCAAATGAACAGGCGGCGCTGAATTGGTGCGATGAGGTCTTAGGCGATGTCTCCATGGGTGATCTATTGCCACAGGTGGACGAGGTGCATGTGCTGACTTCCCTGAGCGGGTTCGAGGCTCTTTTGCAGGGCAAAGCAGTCACCTGCTATGGGCAGCCCTTCTACTCGGGTTGGGGCCTCACGCATGACCGCCTGCCCAATGCCCGGCGCCAGCGCAAGCTGTCGCTTGACGCTTTGGTGGCCGGAGCTTTGATCGAATACCCGCTGTATATGAGTCGCGATGGACGCAGCCTGATAGCCCCGGAAGATGCGTTGGACATTTTGCTGCAGTGGCGCCAGAGTAGGGGGGTACATGTACGCTGGTGGCAAAGAATCGTGCGGGTGTTTTTGCGGCTGATCATTGGCGTGCGGTAGTGCACGCGTGTGCTTGGCGGCTGTGTATGAGCGTGTTCAACCCCGTCGATTGAGAACGGTTTCTATTTCTGCCAGCGCCACCCTGGCTCCGTCTTCGGCTGCCACTACTGTCGATACCCGGCCCAACGCCGCTTTCAACTCGCTGTCTTGTAGCAAGTCTTCCAGGGCCGTGGCAATGCGCGGCGCCGCCAACGCACGCTTGGGGATGACTGCGGCAAGGCCCAGCTTCTGCACGCGCCTGGCATTGTCAAACTGATCCCAATCCGTTGGAATGAGTAGTGATGGAAGCGCGTACCGCAGACTCCAGCCAATGGTGCCGATGCCTGCGGAGTGAATGACCGCAGCGGCTTTGTCAAAAATGAAAGAGTACGGGACGTAGCCGGATACGAGGACGTCTGGCGACGCAGCGATCCGGTCATGAAAACGTTTTGCGGCCACGACGATGGCCCGCACGCCCAACAGTCTGCAGGCGGCAAGGCACTCATCAAAAAAAGCACCTGGCTGGGTTCTCTTGCTTCCGCCCGGGGCAATGACGATGGGTTTGTCGCCGCTCTCACAAAATGCGGAAATTCTGTCGAGTTCCTGCGGATTGCGCATAAATGTTGGTTCAAACCAGTTGAAGCCGCTGACTACGGTGTTGGTGGGCCAGTCCGGCTGCGCAGCCAAAATGGCTGGCGACACCGGCATGATGTTGAGCAGGCCAGAGTACATGCCTTCAAACCTGGGGTGGCTATGGCCGTAAACATGCAGGCGCTTTTGTAGCCGAATATTGGACAACATCAACAACTTGCTGGCATGCCGGGCCAGGTCAATGAAGTAATCTTGCGATACTCCGCACTGACCGGCAAAGGTCTGCAACCGGTGCAGGTATGGAAATAGCGGCGGGTCGAAATATGAAGGGATGGCAAGGGGGGAGGGTGCGCAAAACACCCAGGGTTTGCCCCATTTTCTTGCCGCAATGGCGCCAGAGTAAGCCAGTTGGTTGCCGATGATGAGGTCGCTCTTTTGAACTTCACTGGTCAGGATTTCGTATTCATCCTCAATGCTGGCCGGCGAGAGTGTTCTGAAGACCGCACTGAGCCAGTTGGCGCCTGGATCGAAGTGGGATTGCTGCTGCAAACCGTCCGACGCACTTGCCAAGTCGATGGGGATGAGCCCAACCCCTATGGACGACGTGGCCGGTTCATGATGCTGTTCTGCGGCAACCGTAACCGCGTGCCCTGATGTCTGGAGCGCCTGCGCTATGGAGAACAGTGGAAACATGTCACCGTAGCCGCCCTTGCCAACAATCAGTATGCGGGCCATGAATGCCTTTTTGCAACTGGCAATGCACTATTGCACGGCATTGTTTTTCGGTTTGAAGACGGAACGAGCATGTATTGTCGGCGGCCGGTTAAGAACTGCGTACCCCAACGAAATGAATGGGTTGATGATGCGCCACGTTGAACGCAATGCAATCTTGATGGGGCGCACTTCGGCACCGAGGTCGAGTTTGATGGAGTAGGTTGTCAGCCCCATCTCTAGCGTTTGCACGCCCAGCGCAATGGCGGTTTCGATCACGGTGTGGGCCACGTAGAGATAGAGGCTGTCATTGGTGGCCTCGTTGCGGCCAAAGTAAAGCCAGCGCAACATGGACCCGTCATGCAGCAGGAGGGCGTGGCCGATCAATTCGTCGCCTCTGTAGAAAAGCAGCGCCTTGGAGCGTGGCCCCATGCTTTGAGAAAACTCCCTGTAAAAACGGGGAGTCAAGACCTCGCGCTGAAACTCGTCTGCCTGCTTGTGAACGACCATCCATTGGGCGCACAACACATCGGCCAGGTGGTCAAAGCCATCAACCAACTGGTGGCGAACCTCGTGCGCTTGGTTCTTGCGCAGGTGCTTGAGCAGCTTGCTGCGGTAGTAGCTCTTCATGCTCGCCTGGTAGCTGTTTACCGATGGCCAGATGATCTCGAGGTAAGTATTGGGCAGACTGTCCACGACGTGGTAGCCTAGCGCGGAAAAACGGGCTTGCAGATCTGTCGATTGGCCTTCAAAGTCTCGCACAATGATCAGGAACTGCCCTTGTGCTTTGGCGGTGGCCATGAGCAGCTTGTGCATGTGCTCAATGATCGCAGAAGGACTGACACCAGGAGCCGCGACAAATGGCGGACTACTGACGGTAATAGGAGTACCCCATTCGATCATCCGGAATTTCAAAAAATTCGGGAAGAAGCGCCTGACCTTCAGCAGTATGCTGCGAAGCGCAAGGGGCGCAAAGATGGCGATGTCGGTGGTGATGGAGTAAAAGCAGGTCAGCGCAATGGGGGTGTCGTTATCATCGAGCAGCAGCACGTAGTGGTAGATGAAGTCATTCATGCCCGACTTCTCGATAACTTGCCAAAACTCGTGCGTAAATGCCCGTGATTCTCCTGACAAAAGACCGTTCCAAAGGGGTTTTGGAACGTCGTCCATGCAGGTGAATATTTGTGTTTTCAAAATAATGGCAGGCGCCAGTGAATGACAGCAGGCTGAAATGATGTTGGATACAAATGACCGTTGAGGCTGCCGAAACCGATGTGCTGGTTACCGGTGGATCTGGTTTTTTGGGCGGGCACTTGGTTCGTCGTCTGCTGGTTGATGGCTACAGGGTTCGGCTATTGGTCAGGACACCGAGCGCACTTGCCGAGGAATGGGCTCACCAGTGCCAGATCATTCAGGGGAGCCTGGCAGATTCCGATTCGTTGGCGAAGGCGGTTGCCGGTGTGTCGTTTGTTTTTCACTGCGCAGGCAATGTGAAAACCTGGGACAAGTGGGAAGCATACTATGAAGCAAATGTCTCTGGCGTACAAAACCTCTTGCAGGCCATTTCGGCTTTCAACCCCGCACTGTCGCGCTTGATTCATGTGTCGACGGCAGATGTGTATGGCTTCCCCGAGCATCCGTGCGATGAACTTACACCGACGCCCTCAACGGTTTTTGGCTACGCCGAGAGCAAGCGTCTGGGAGAGGAACTGGTGACGCGCTTTTGCCGAGAGAAGCACATTCCATTCACCATTGCGCGTCCGACCAACATCATTGGTCCCGGGAGTCAGTTTATCGAACGCATGGGCGAGGCGCTGCAGTCAGGGGTGATGCTGACGGTGGATGGTGGGCGCGTGAATGCCGGCATTGTCTACGTCAAGAACCTGGTCGATTACCTGGTGTGGGCGGCTCAGGACGATGCCGCGTGCGGTGAGTGTTACAACATGCGGGATGCATACGATGTGACGTGGGCGGAGTTCATTGCTGCGTTTCGAACTGCAATAGAGGGCCGCGGCCTGGTGCTGAACTTGACCTACCGGGCAGCGATGCGAGTCGCCCATTGGACGCAGACTACTTATAGGCTGCTGCCGATGTCTGCCGAGCCCTTTCTTCATCCCCTGTTGGTCAATATTTTTGGGCGAACCTGCGGGCACGACGCGAGCAAGTTGAGGGCACACAGCGGTCTGCCCGTTGGCGTGGGATTTGATGAAGCATTGCGTCAGTCCGTTAGCTGGTTCTTGCAGCGCAATGCCAGACCCGCAAAGCCGACAACGATTGAATCCGAATAGAGCAATGTCTGATATTCACCTGGTCTTTTTGCAGGGGATGCCTTCGCCGTTTTTCAAACGCGTGGGCGAGGAATTGGCCGCCAAGAACTACCGAGTGACGCGGATCAATCTGTGTGTGGGTGATTGGCTGTTTTGGCCGGGTCCGCACGGCGTCAGCTACCGGGGTCGTTATGCTGACTGGCCCGAGTTCATCAGCAATTTCTTTGACCAGAACAAGGTAACCGATCTGGTGCTGCTCGGTGAGCAGCGCCGGTACCACAAGGAGGCGGTGCTGATTGCGCAGCAGCGCGGGATCCGTGTAACGGTGAATGACTTTGGCTACCTCAGACCCGACTGGATAACGCTTGAGCAGGATGGGATGGGCGCAAACTCCCATTTTCCCCGTGACCCAAAAGAAATACTCAAACGCAGTGTAGGCGTCCCCACTGCTGATCTGGTGCAGCGATACCACGACAGTTCTTTCGGAATGGCCCGAGCAGATCTCCTGTACAACTTCGCCAACCTTCTTCTTGGGGTTTTATACCCGCACTATCGTCGCTCAGACCATCGGGCGCATACCTTGGTTTACACGCTGACCAGTGCCAGGCATTTGGCGCTCACTCGGATCAGACGGAACAGGAATCGTCGCAAGGTGCAGGAAATTGGCGGGTCCAATGTGCGTTACTTCATTTTGCCACTCCAGTTGGACCACGACTTCCAGATCGTCGCATATTCGCCTTTCAAGGGAATGGGGGAGGTCATACGCCTCGTGCTTGAGTCCTTTTCGCGAGCGGCTGGCAGCGATGTACGCTTGGTGATCAAGGTGCATCCTTGGGATGCCGGGTTGGTCAATTGGGCACGAACGGCCCGGAGAATCGCGGATGAATTTGGCGTTGCTGGTCGTGTCGATTACCTCGATGGAGGCAGCTTGGACGAGTTGGTGCGCAACGCAGCGGGAATGGTTACCGTCAACAGCACGTCGGGCCTGCATGCACTTCAGGTCGGCTGTCCAGTGAAGCTGTTGGGTCAAGCCGTCTACGACATCGCGGGACTTACGTTTCAAGGAGCACTGGATTCATTCTGGGACGCCAAGTCTGCGCCTGACTCGGAATTGCTACACGCGTACATCAACTTGATGGCCGCAACGATTCAGATACGGGGTGTTTTCTTTGGCGAACCGGGATGCACGGCGGCGGTGGCTGCAGCGATTCAAAAACTGGAGGGCGGGTTCTTGAATGGGTAGTGTGAGACGGTCGGCGTGTTGCACGGTTCAGTACGATTGGTGCGCAAGGTCACCGAGCAAGCTTTCGCCCAGGTGCGAATTTGTGGACTATTGCCGCCGCTTTGGGCTCATTCCTGACTGGAAATACGCTAGCCGCTCAGGCTCATGCCTCGTTGGCTTGGCTTGGCTTGTCAAGCACGATCACGGCGTGTTCAAATGCAAGCAGACAGCTTGTATGGGTGGTGATCATGATGCAGCCTATTTCTCTATCCGCTCTGGCACTGGTGGCGATGGCACTGCCCGGTGTGGGCGCTGCCCAGTCCGGCTCCCCCGGGCTGCGCTGGAACAGCAGTCTGTCCGCTTCGCACAGCTCCGGCGACTACGGTACACCGCTGACCAGCCGCTCTCGCGATACGACCCTGGGTTTGAGTGTCGAGTTCGATCAGTGGGAGCTCGGCCTGAGGCTTCCCTATCTGGAGCAAACCAGCCTGGTTCCCAGCGCGGGCGGCGTACGGGCGTTTCGCGTCGGCCCCAAGGGGCGGATACTGCTTAATCGGCGGTTTCTCGTCGACCAGCCGCTGCTGGTTGAGCAGACTGTTCGGGGGGTCGGTGATGTCACCGCAACACTGACGCGGTCGTTTCATGCCAACACCCGTGACGGTCTGTCCTGGGATTTGGGAGCACAGGTGAAGCTGCCGGTCTCCGGGGCGGACAAGGACTTGAGCACCGGACAGGCCGACTACTCCCTACTGGCCGGTGCTACCAAGCCGTTCGGTGATTTCAGCCTGGGAGCCAATGTCGGCTACACCATTGTCGGCAAGCCATACGACGAGAACTACCGCAACACCTGGTCGGGCGGCTTGGACGCCAGTTGGCGCTTCATGCCCGCCAGCCGCCTGGGTCTGTCTGTCGGGCTGGAGACCAGCCCGGAGCCCGGTGGCGTCGCGGCGCGCAGCGTCAGTCTCACGTATTCATACCGGTTCAACTCCGGACTGCGGGTGCAGGCCAGCTTGACACGTGGCGGGTCGGATGGTGCGCCAGACCGAAGCGGTGGGTTGTCGGTCTCGTACGGTTTCTAGATCGATTCGATGGGCAGTCCATGGCATTTCTTGAGCGCAAACAATTCGCTCGCTTATGGCTGCCCCTGCTGGGTTTGTTGACCAGTCTGTGGATGCCGGGCGCGGCGGCGCAGGACGCCGCGGCGGGTCGGTTCGAGCGGATTGAGGGGACAGTCCTGGTGCTGGACGTCGCCGGTGCCAAGCGTCCTGCGGTGGCCGGCGCATCGGTGGGTGTTGGCGAGCGGGTTGAAACGCAGTCCGGCGCGACCGACCATGTCACGCTGGCCGATGGCGGATTGCTGGTGGTGCGCCCAGACAGCACGGTTGCGGTGTTGCAGTACCGGGCCCAGGCCAAGCCGGACGACGGCGCGTCCCTGTCGCTGTTGCGGGGTGCCTTGCGCCTGGTGACCGGATGGCTGGGCAAGGCGCAACCGCGGTCGGTGTTGGTCTCCACCAGCACGGCGACGCTGGGCATCCGTGGCACCGACTTTGAATTGATCGACAACCCGCAGGGAAGCCATGTGCGCGTCATCAGCGGCGAAGTGCTGATGGGCAGCGCTGGCGGCGACGTGGCAGTTCAACCCGGCGAAATGGCGAGCCTTTTGCGTGGTGGTGATCGACCCAGGCGACTGGAACGAGGCCAAGGGCGCGTGTTCGAGGAACTTCAGGGCGCCTTCAGTGCCGTCAAGGGCGCCGGCAGGCTGGACGAGCTGGTGGCGGCCCACGCCAATGGCATTGAAAAACACATCGAGGCGAGCTTGCGCGAGCGTGGTCTGCTGCGCGTCAATGAATCGGTACGGGATTTCGTGGAGCGGCGCCGTGCGGACGTCGATATTCTGCACAGCCGGGGCGAGCTGCCCAGTCGAGACGAGTTGCTGGAACGCATGCAGAACCGCCGGGACGCTCAAACCGACGACAAGCCGAAGCTACGGCCAACCGATCGCCCGGAGCGCCCTGCGCCGCGCGAAAAGATCGAGCGACTGCGCCTGAAAAACTAAACGGCTTGCCTTGCGGGACAGGCCTTCAGCGCTGTCCTCAACTGATTAACGTGAAAGAACATCGTCATTGCGAACGCAGTGAAGCAATCCATGACTTCCGGCGGCATGGATTGCCACGTCGCTTTGCGCCTCGCAATGACGGTGTTCTTTCCTGATGTGGGGCGGGCACGATCCCATGTCAGTTAGAACCGTGCCGGCGTCACGCGGGCTCGCCCGATGGCGAGGGGGCAGACGGGAAACCGAGTTGGTGCAGTCTGAAGTAGGCGCCGCCGCGTGCCATCAGTTCATCGTGGGTGCCGGTTTCAAGCATCCGCCCCGCTTCCATCACGACGATCCGATGGGCGTGCTGGATTGTCGACAGCCGGTGCGCGATGACCAGCGTGGTACGCCGGACCATCAGGCGCTGCAAAGCTTCCTGCACTGCGCGCTCTGATTCGGAGTCCAGGGCCGAGGTGGCCTCGTCCAGAATCAGCACCGGGGCATCCTTGTACAGGGCCCGCGCAATCGCCAGACGCTGTCGCTGTCCACCCGAGAGCTGCATGGCGTTGTGCCCGACGAGGGTGTCGATGCCGGCTGGCAGGTCGGCAATCAGGTCGCCGAGATTGGCTGCCAGCAGGCACTCACTGACACGGTCGCGGTTCATGGTCTGACCCAAGGCGATGTTGTTGGCGACCGAATCATTGAGCATCAATACGTGCTGACTGACCAGCCCGAACTGGGCGCGCAGCGAAGCCAGGCTCCACTGATTCAGCGCGTGGCCGTCCAGAAGAATTTGCCCGGCACTGCTGTCCACGAAGCGCGGTAGCAGGTTGACCAGTGTGGTCTTGCCGGAGCCGGACGCACCCACGATGGCGACCGTCTCGCCGCTTCGCACGCTCAGGGTAAAGTGGTCCACGGCCGCCACCGCGCTGCCTGGATAGGTCACGCAGACATCCTGAAACTCGATGTCCCCACGCGCCCGCGCCAGGGTGACAGAGCCGCCCGTTTCGCTGGGGGTGAGGTTCATCAAGTCCAGTCCGCGCTCCATGGCCGCCAGTCCGCGGGTAATCGGATTGGCGATCTCGGACAGGCGTTTGATGGGCGCCACCAGCATCAACATGGCGGTGATGAACGCCGCAAAGTCGCCCACCGAGGTGGTCTTATCGGCGCTTTGCACCAGTGCCACCGTGATCACCGCCGCAAGTGCGATGGCCGCCAACAATTGGGTGAGCGGTGTCATGGCGGCAGAGGCGACGATCGACTTCATCGACAGCCTGCGCAGGGCGTCCCCGAGCTCGTGAAAGCGCTGCGCCTGCGCGCCTTGGGCGGCTTGCAAACGCACGTCGCGGTGCGCCAGCACGTTCTCCTCGACCACGTAGGCAAGACGGTCGGTGGCGTCCTGACTGGCCTTGGTCAAACGATAGAGCCGCCGGGACAAGGTGCGCATCACGGCTGCCACGGCCGGAAACAGAAAAACCACGATCAGCGTCAATTTCCAGTTGACGATCAGCAGATAAGCAACCAGGGCGAGCAAGGTCAGGCTGTCACGCGTCAGACTGATCAGGGCGCCCACCAGCATGGCCGCACCGGTCTGGACTTCGTACACCAGCGTGTTGGCCAGCGCACTGGCGGATTGTTGTCGAAACAGGTTCAGCTCCGCGTCCAGCAGCTTGCGAAACATGGCGGCGCGCAGTGCCAGAAGCCCGCTGTTGGTGACCTTTGCCAAGGCCACTTGGGCTAGGAAGCCACACAGGCCGCGCACTCCAAACAGCAGGATCAGGGCCACAGGAACCATCCACAATTCAAGGCCGCCTTGCTGAAAGCCCTTGTCCAGCAGCGGCTTCATCAGTGCGGGGATGAGCGGCTCGGTCAAGGCCATTAGCACCGTGGCAGCGACGGCGAGGCGCCAGGCGCTGATCGGCTTGCCAAAGTAGGGGCGCAAGCGCAACAGCCGGGTCAGCACGTTGCCCGGCGGGGGGGAAGGGTTGTCTGCTTGGGTCATGGCATCAGATCGGATTGGCCGCGCGCGGTTGCATTGAAGGGGTGTGCCGACCCAGAGCAATCAAAATCCCGAGCGTGACACAGAAGAAGTCGCCCATCAGCGCATCGTACAGCGCGCTGTTGAAGAGGGCGGCTACGCAGAGGGCGATCAACACCGAGTGCTGGGCTCGGCGCACGTCGCGCTGCGCGGACAGGGCGTCATGCCACGCAGATCCAAAGATGGCGGCCAACAACAACAGTCCCAGCGCACCCAGCTCGACACCCCACAGCAGGTACTCTTGATGCGGGTTGGCGCGCAAGTCGACCGAAGGGTCGGCACCGTGCTGCTTCTCCAGGCGATCAAACTCCACTGGCCAACTGCCCACGCCGGACCCCGCCAACGGGCGCTCGGCGATCGCCTGGGTCGCGCGGCGCCACAAATTCAGGCGCAGCCCGGACGAACTGTTGATCACGCCATTGGCTGCGAACACGTGAACCTCCTGCGCCAGCAAGCTGAATCGGGTATGCATCCTGTCGGAACTGGCAGTGAGTGCGGCCAGCACGAGCACCGGGCTGGCCACGGCAAGCAGGCGCCAGCGCTGCGGCAGTTCCCACATGATCGCCATCGACACCATGGCGATGGCGACCAGATGCCCGGTTCGACCCTGGAACACGAAAAATACGCAGATCAGCGCCATGATCGAGACCAAGGCTGGCAGCCAGCGGACCACCGGGCGGTAGATCAGCCGGCGCAGATGCCAGCACAGCGCCGCAAAGACGGCGGTCAGGACCGACTGGTCCAGGTAGGTGGAGAACAAGGCGTAGGTGCGGTCCGGCGTGCGCGTTGGTAGCCACGGCAAGGGCACGCCCAGCACCAGCAAGTAAGTTCCGCCAAGCAACAAGAGCTGACCCGAAACAAACAGCGTGAGCGCAACCAGCGCCTCGCGGCGGGAACGGATCATTGCGACCAGGATCGGGATGACGATCAACTTGGCGTGTTTGGCGAGCGCATGCGCAGCCTGTTGGCTCGACGCTGAGGTCCATAGCATGCTCAGCGCCAGGACTGCGAGCGCCGTGAGGATGGCAATCGGCAGCCACTGGCCGCTCAGGGAACCGGCACGGTCTTGCGTTCGCGATTCGAGAGCGAGCACAACCATGGCGCCCACCAACAAGCTGAACTTGGCGGCGCCGATGAAGATGACGGGTAGACCGACTGATAGGGCCGCAAAACCGACCAGAACAAGGCGAAGGGCAGGCAACAAGAGCGTTTGAGTGGGAGTGTGACGCTGCGTATTATCACGGTTGACCATCGTCTGAGCGGGGACGGGGCGCAGGTGGTCGGCACTTCTGGGCTATGCTCCGGGCGTCGTTGATTCAAGCGAGTTCATCCATTGACTCAGTTAAGTGTCATCATCATTACGTGTAACGAGCAAGCCAACATCCTGGCGTGCCTTGAATCGGTCAGCTTTGCGGATGAAGTCATCGTGCTTGATTCGGGCAGTTCGGATCAGACGGTGGCCTTGGCCAGAGCGGCGGGCGCGGCAGTGCACGTCACGCAGGACTGGCCCGGCTTTGGTCCCCAGAAGAACCGCGCGTTGGCCCTGGCCAGACACGCCTGGGTACTGTCGCTGGATGCGGACGAACGAGTCTCGCCCGCCTTGGCCACAGAGATTCGCAGCGCAATGCGCAGCGAGCGCTGCCAAGCCTTCGAGATCCCGCGCCTGACGCAGTTCTGTGGCCAATGGATCCACCACTGCGGCTGGACGCCGGACCGCGTGCTGCGGCTATTCCGGCGCGGTGTGGCGCGTTTCTCGGACGACTTGGTGCATGAGCGCGTAATCGTTGACGGCCTTGCCACAGCGCGGTTGAATACGCCGTTGTTGCACTTCAGCTATCCCACGCCGACGCATTATTGGCGCAAACTGGAGCAGTACAGCCAGGCCTGGGCGCAGCAACGCGCGTCCCGCGGGCAACACACTTCCATGGGTCGGGCGGCTGCCGCGGGGGTGGTAGCATTCGTGCGCAGTTATGTCTTTCGCTTGGGTTTCCTTGATGGCGCGATGGGTTTTGCGGTTTGCACCATGCAGGCTCAGGCCGCATTTGGCAAGTACTTTGCCCTGTATTGTCTGAATCAAAAAAAATGACCATTCGAATTCCTGACCACTTTTCGCCTGCGCGTCGTGGCGTCATGCTTGGCGCGATGTCGCTCGCCAGCATGCCGGTGTTGTCCCAGTTCCGGGTCGAGATTTCCGGAGTCGGCATGACCCAGCTTCCAATTGCAGTGGCGGCCTTCCGCGGCGAGGAGGCGCTGGCGCAGAAGATCAGTGCGATCGTGCAGGCCGACTTGGAACGCAGCGGCCAGTTTCGCGCGGTCGATGCCGGTGGCGTGGCAATCGACGAGGCCATCCGTCCGGATACGTCGGTGTGGCGTCAGAAGGGTGCTGATTCACTGGTGACCGGCAGCGTCAATCGTCTGGCGGATGGCCGCTTCGATGTGCGTTTTCGGCTTTGGGATGTGGTGCGGGGTCAGGACCTCGGGCGCGATGGTTACCTGGTCGTTCAAGGTGACTTGCGTCTGGCGGCGCACTTCATTTCGGACGCGGTCTACGAGAAACTGACCGGGGACAAGGGCGTCTTCTCGACGCGCATTACCTATGTGACAAAGGTTGCACAGAGTTACAACCTGTGGGTGGCAGACGCGGATGGCGAGAATCCGCGCTCCGCGCTGGCCAGTACCGAGCCCATTATTTCGCCGGCCTGGTCCCCGAGTGGTTCGCAGTTGGCTTACGTGTCCTTCGAATCCAGAAAGCCCGTCGTCTATACCCATGACGTGGCCAGCGGCAAGCGACTGCTGGTCGCAAATTTCAAGGGCTCCAACAGCGCACCGGCCTGGTCACCCAATGGGCGCACGCTGGCGGTGACGCTTAGCCGTGACGGTGGTTCGCAGTTGTTCACGGTCAACTCGAGTGGCGGTGACGTGCGTCGTCTGGCCCAGTCATCCGGGATAGACACCGAGCCGGTGTATGCCCACGACGGCAGCAGCATCTACTTCGTGAGTGACCGGGGCGGCGCACCGCAAATCTATAAAATGCCCGCTGCCGGTGGCGACGCGCAGCGGGTCACTTTTACTGGCACTTACAACATCTCACCGACCCTGAGCCCCGATGGGCGCTGGCTGGCCTACATTTCGCGCGTCAGCGGGGCATTCAAACTGCACCTGATGGACCTGGGCGCTGGCACCGTTACCGTCCTGACTGATAGCGCCGCCGATGAGAGCCCGAGTTTCGCGCCGAACAGTCGCCTGATTGTGTATGCCACGCAGCAGCAAGGACGCGAGGCGCTCATGACGACTACACTGGATGGCAAAATCAAGGCGCGACTGGCGGGCCAAAGCGGCGATATTCGAGAACCCGATTGGGGACCGTTTCCCAAATGAAAGAACTAACAAGGAGTGATGTGATGAGACGACTTTTTCTTGCGTTGGGTGTCAGTGTGTTGTTGTCCGCATGCGGCTCTGCAGTCAAGCTCGATGCCGCGGTAGAAGACAAGGCGGGCACCGCAGTTTCCGGCACCGCAGGTGGGGGCACAGGTGCAGCCAAGACCGACGTGAAGCCGGTGGATGCAGGTGACGCACGCAAGGATGGCGCGGCCCCGACTGGCCCGCGTATCGTTTATTTTGATTACGACAGCTATGTGCTCAAGCCCGAGTTCCAGGCGGTGGTTGACGCGCATGCGCGCTACATAAGGGCTGACAAGACCCGCAAGGTGGTGATCGAAGGCCACACTGACGAGCGCGGTGGACGCGAGTACAACCTTGCTTTGGGCCAGCGCCGCTCGGAAGCGGTGCTGCGTGCCCTGGTGCTGCTGGGTGTGCCGGATGGACAATTGGAGGCCGTCAGCTTTGGCAAGGAGAAGCCCGCTGTCGTCGGTTCCGACGAGAGCGCCTGGTCCCGCAATCGCCGGGCTGAGATTTCCTATCGTTAGGCGCTATGCTGCATAGGGTCTTTCGCGAAAGCGGCCGGTATCTGGCCGCGCTGGTGCTGACTGTGGGCGCGGCCTCGGCCGGTGCTGGTCTGTTTGATGACGATGAGGCGCGCAAGGCGATTCTGGACCTGCGCGAACGCGTGGATGCGGTGCGCACAGCGTCGGAAGCGCGGATTGCGCAAGAAGGCCGTCGTCTCAACGAAGACAACGCGCAGCTTCGAAAGGGCATGCTGGAGCTGCAGAACCAGATTGAGACTTTGCGGGCGGAATTGGCCAAGTTGCGCGGGCAGGACGAACAGTTGCAGCGCGAGATTGTGGAGCTGCAGCGCCGGCAAAAAGAGATGACCCAGGGCGTGGAAGAGCGTCTGCGGCAGTTCGAACCGACCAAGGTGGTGGTGGACGGTATCGAGTTTGTCGCTGATCCATCGGAGCGCCGGGATTTTGAAGCCGCTCTGGCGACCTTTCGGCGTGGCGCGTTCCCTGCAGCGCAGACTGCCTTCTTTGACTTTCTGAAGCGATTTCCCCAGAGCGGGTATGCGCCGACCGCGCTGTTTTGGTTAGGCAATGCGCAGTACGCCAATCGGGACTACCGTGATGCGATCACCAACTTTCGCGCCCTGTTGAGCAGAGCACCGGATCACTTTCGAGCACCTGAGGCCATGCTTTCGATCGCCAACTGCCAGATCGAGCTGAAGGAGACCAAGGCCGCCCGCAAGACGCTGGAGGACTTGCTCAAGATTCATCCCAAGTCCGAGGCGGCGCCGGCCGCGAAAGAGCGCCTGTCACACCTCAAGTAGGTCGGTCCAGCCCGTAAAATCGGGCCCATGCAAGTCGCCCAAGTCGTCGCCCTCAACACGCAAGTGCTGTGGGCGTCATTTGTTCTGTCGGTCTTGTTCGGTGCGGTGGCCAATCGCACGCACTTCTGCACCATGGGCGCGGTGAGCGATATCGTCAACATGTCTGAATGGACGCGTTTGCGTCAGTGGGGGCTGGCGATTGGGGTGGCAATGATCGGGTTTGCCACGATGGCCCATCTGGGCCTGATCGACCCGACCAAGGTGCTGTACTACTCGGCACGCTGGATCTGGTTGTCCGCTCTGGTTGGCGGCCTGATGTTTGGATTCGGGATGGTCCTGGCGTCGGGCTGCGCCAGCAAGACGCTGGTGCGCATCGGGTCGGGTAGCCTCAAGTCCCTGATTGTCTTGATCGTCATGGGTGTGGCGGCTTTCGCCACGCTCAAGGGGATTGGCGCCGTCATTCGGGCCGCCTCGGTTGACCGCGTCGCAGTCGAGTTTGCCACGGCTGCAAGCCTGCCCCATTGGCTGGCCGCTGCGACCGATCTGCCGGTCACGGTTGCCGGCTTGGCACTGGCACTGATGCTGGGCGGCGCGTTGATGGTCTGGGCCCTGACCGGAGACGATTTTTGCACCCGCGACAACCTATTGGCTGGTGTGGGCATTGGTGGCGTGGTGGTTGCCATGTGGTGGGTCAGTGGCCATTTGGGCCACGTACTGGAGCATCCGCAGACCCTGGAGGAGACGTTCCTGGCAACCAATTCCGGTCGGGCCGAGGCCCTGAGCTTTGTGGCGCCGGTGGCCTATAGCCTGGACTGGATCATGTTCTTCAGTGATCAAAGCAAGGTTCTGACAATCGCGGTGGTGTCGGTGCTTGGGGTGATTGTCGGATCCTGGGGCTACGCGCTCGCTTCCAGGACCTTCCGCTGGGAGGGCTTCGGTGGCACCGAGGATGTCGCCAATCACTTGGTCGGCGCGCTGCTGATGGGCGTGGGCGGCGTCACCGCCATGGGCTGCACCGTTGGCCAGGGCTTGAGCGGCATCTCCACACTTAGCGCCAACAGCGTGGTCGCGCTGGCGTCGATCCTGGCCGGCGCAGTGGCGGCGTTGCGCTACCAGATCTGGCGCTTGAACCGCATCGGGTGATGACCGTGTCGCCCCACCCGCCGCCCGATTCGGACGTCATGGCCATTGAACGGAGATATGGCGGCCTGTCCCGGCTCTATGGCCTGCCCGGCGCGCGGCGGATCATGGCTGCCCACGTGGCGGTGGTGGGCATTGGTGGTGTTGGATCGTGGGCGGTCGAGGCCCTGGCACGAAGCGGCGTGCAGCAACTGACACTGATTGACCTTGATCACGTGGCCGAATCCAATGTCAACCGGCAGATCCATGCGATTGAGGCAACCCTTGGCCAGGCCAAGGTGATCGCCATGGCGCAGCGCATACGGTCGTTCAATCCGGCTTGCCAGGTCCACGGCGTGGAAGAGTTCGTGGATGCGCAGAACTGGCCCGCGCTGTTGCCGGTCGGTGTGAATGCAGTGATTGATGCCTGCGACCAGGTCCGCGCCAAGGTGGCGATGGCGGATTGGGCGCGACGCAGTGGCACGCTGTTCATCACAGTCGGCGCTGCGGGCGGCAAACGCCAGGCGCATCTGGTTGACATCGCGGACCTGGCTCAGGTTACCCACGATCCGCTGCTGGCGCAAGTAAGAAGTCGCCTGCGCAAGGACTGTGGTGCGCCACGCGAGGGCAAGCGGCTGGAAGTGACCAGTGTGTTCAGTCGCGAGGTGGTTCAAGCGCCCGACGCCAGTTGCGCCGTGGCGGGGGATGGTTCACTCAACTGTCAGGGTTATGGGTCGGTGGTGAGTGTCACCGCAACCTTCGGCCAATGTGCCGCAGGCTGGGTGATCAACCAAATTGCGGCGCAGACCGGGAATATTTCCTGAAAAAATGACGTTATAATTGAAGGCTGTCCAACGTGGTGGAAGCTTGTTGGTTGGACAGATCGGACGGGATGTTAGCTCAGATGGTAGAGCAGCGGACTTTTAATCCGTTTGTCGTGGGTTCGATCCCCGCACATCCCACCAACTTTCAAAGCCAGTGTTGGCGATGAATGGTTTGACCATGTATTGCGTGCCTGTTGAACCAGTGGTTGGCTGATAGAGGTTTCGAAGTGGGTTCTTAGCTCAGTTGGTAGAGCAGCGGACTCTTAATCCGTAGGTCGACAGTTCGAATCTGTCAGGACCCACCACTTTTGAATGGCTGCGGCCGATTCGGGTTTGTCATCGGTGCGTGGGCCCATGCTTACAGTCTGCAGTAGCGTGCGCTGTGGACAGGTTTGTTCTTGGTGAACGACAGCATGGTTGGGCCGCTTGACGAGGCTTACTGCATTGGCCTGGCCGAAAACCTGGCACTGATCGCGCACTTGCAGAGCTGCTTCATGGTGTTTGCTTTGGGCGCGGCGGCCCGGTCCGATGGACTTGCGCTGTAACGTTATTTTTCCGTCCTTGTCGGGCGATTTCAACAATGCTGACGACGCCGCCATCTGTCGTGAATTCGCGATCGCACAGCATGAACAACAGTAGCTACGCCATCACCTTCGCCTGTCATAACCAGGTCGACTACACACGCCAGTGCATTGAAAGCATGGTCCGCCACGGCACACCACTGGACCGACTGATCGTGGTGGACAACGCATCGCGGGATGCGACCCGCGAGTACCTGCAAACGCTGCCGCTGGGCGGGCGTATTTACAATGCCGATAACCTGGGCTGTGGCGTCGCATGGAACCAAGGGGCCTTGGCGATGCAGGCCGAGTGGACCATCGTCATGAACAATGACGTGTTGGTGAGCGCCAACTGGATCGACAACCTCCTCGGTGCCGCCATTCGGCACAATGTTGCGGTCATCTCGCCGGCCCTGATCGAGGGCAAGCTCTCCTACGACTTCGATGCCTTTGCCAACGAGGCCAGCCAGAATATGAAGCTGGCGGTGCGCCGCGGCTGGTCTCATGCCGTGTGTCTGGCGGTGCACAAGTCGGTGTGGCTCGATATTGGCTACTTTCAACCGGTGCCCAAGCTGTTGGGCTACGAGGACGCCTTGTTCTTCGGGGAGATGGCGCGGGCCAGGGTGCCGAACGCCACCACGGGGGCTTCCTGGTTGCACCACTACGGCTCGATTACCCAGTCGGCGATGAAGCGGGAGCGCGGGCTGCGCGAGGACGACAACCTGGCCTTTCGCAATCACCGCTTGCTCCAGCAGACATGGTTGCAGCGCAAGCTGATCAAACTCAATCGGATTGCCCAGTTGCGCCGCTGGCGCCACGAGGAGCTCGCGGCATACGGCATGACGATGCAGGGCAAAAGCAACGGGCCGACCCTGGAGTGGAACTGAATGACGTGCGTTACCCTGACCTCCAGTTGTTGTGGAACGTTTGTCGAGCGCAGTGGCTGGCGTCCTGACTACACCGTGCGGCTGGTACGTCCCGGCGCGAATGGGCAGTGCGAGTGATGGCAGCGCCAGGACGACGGCTTCGCATCGCGGTGCTCAACAGGGTGTTTGGCCCGACGGGCGGCGGTGCTGAACGCTACTCCATCGCGCTCGTGGAGCAACTGGCGCAACGCCATGAGATACATGTCTTTGCGCAACAGATTGATCACCACTGGTCAGGCGTCAGCTATCACAGGATTCCAACTCCGTTTGTTCGGCCGCGCTGGGTCAACCAGTTGTGGTACGCCGCGGCAACTTGGTGGGCGACTCGACGTGGTTTTGATCTCGTGCACTCGCACGAGAACACCTGGCATGGCCAGGTACAAACCATTCACGTGATGCCCGTCAAATACAACTTGCTCCATGGGCGCTCGGGTTGGGCTTGGTGCCAGGGTTGGCTCAGAGCCCTGACAAGCCCCCGGCTGTGGGTCTACCTGATGTTTGAACGATCGCGTTTGTCCGGGCGGCCTGGTCGACACCGCGTAGTTGTGTCCTCGGCTTCATTGCGGCAGGCTTTGGCGATTGCCTATCCTCGGTCAGTGCGGACTCTGGAGGTGCTCACGCCTGGTGTGCAACTGGCCGGATCTGTCGATGCGGCGCAGAGAGTGGCCGCGCGGCAGGAGCTGCGATTGCCAATCGGTGGAACATGTCTCCTGTTCGTGGGACATGATTACGGCAAGAAGGGCCTGGCTGCGTTGCTCAAGGCGTTGCCGGCACTTGCAGCCGAAGTCGTTTTGATGGTGGTCGGGGATCCTACGCAGGTAGCCGTGTTTCGCGATCTGGCCAGCAGCCTGGGCATCGCCTCGCGTGTGTACTTTCTGGGATCCCTGAAGGACATCTCGCCGGTCTATAGTGCCGCAGACATGTTGGTGCACCCGACGCTTGAAGACACCTTCGGGATGGTTGTCCTGGAGGCCATGGCGCATGGTTTGCCGGTAATCGTTAGCAACGAGAAGTATTGCGGTATTTCCGCGCTGTTGGTTGATCGCTGCAATGCCTTGTTGCTCAACGACCCTGAAGACGTCACCGAACTCAGCGAGGTGCTAAATGGCCTCGTGCGGGATGTGGCCTTGCAGCAGCAACTCGGCCAGGCCGCCATCGCCTTCGCCCGTCTGCATGATTGGCCCGCCATTGCCGCCCAGCAGGATCTCATCTACCAGTCGGTCTGCGAACCGGTAGCGTGAGCCGGGTTCGG
>JAUXWC010000315.1 GCA_030685025.1 Rhodoferax sp. | reverse complement strand
AAAATTGGCGCTTCGGGGTCTTTGTTGATGGCCACGATCACCTTGCTGTCCTTCATGCCCGCCAGGTGCTGAATGGCACCACTGATGCCACACGCAATGTACAACTGGGGCGCGACGATCTTGCCGGTCTGACCGACCTGCAGATCGTTGGGCGCGTAGCCTGCGTCGACGGCGGCACGGCTCGCGCCGATGGCGGCGCCCAGTTTGTCGGCCAGCGGGGTCATCACTTCGTTGAACTTCTCGCTGGAACCCAGGGCACGCCCACCGGAGACGATGATCTTGGCGGCGGTCAGCTCAGGGCGGTCGTTCTTGGCAATTTCGCTGCCCACAAAGCTGGCCTGGGCGCTGGCGGCGACCGCAGTCAGGCTTTGTACCGCAGCCGATCCGCCCGTGGCGGGCGCCGGATCAAAACCGGTGGTGCGCACCGTGATGACCTTGGTGCCATCGAGGCTCTGCACCGTGGCAATCGCGTTGCCAGCATAAATCGGGCGGTCGAAAGTGTCGGCACCGTGCACCTTGATGATGTCGGAAATCTGGCCAACGTCGAGTTTGGCCGCTACGCGCGGGGCAATGTTCTTGCCCGAAGCGGTAGCGGGAAACAAGATGTGGCTGTAGTCAGCGGCGATGGCCAGCACCTGCGCGGCCATGTTCTCGGCCAGGCCGTGGGCGAAACCCTCGCCGTCCGCGTGCAGGACTTTGGTGACGCCGGCGATCTGCGCGGCGGCAGCAGCGGCTGCGGCGGCATTGGCGCCGGCAACCAGCACATGCACCTCGCCACCACACTGGGCGGCCGCGGTCACGGTGTTGAGGGTAGCGCCCTTGATGGACGCGTTGTTGTGTTCGGCAATAACTAAGGATGTCATGAATTGGCTCCGTCGAAGAATAGGGGTGTCATGTGGGGACCCGCCAGGATGTCATTGCGGGCTCGACCCGCAATCCACCTTGGTGCGCCACGGTGGATGCCGGATCAAGTCCGGCATGACAGCGCATGACGACATGGCTCTAGATGACCTTGGCTTCATTCCTCAGCTTGGCCACCAAGGTGGCGACATCGGGCACCTTGATGCCGGCGCTGCGCTTGGGCGGCTCGCTCACCTTGAGGGTCTTGAGGTGCGCGGTCACGTTGACGCCCAGGTCTTCAGGCTTGAACACGTCGAGCTGCTTTTTCTTGGCCTTCATGATGTTGGGCAGCGTCACATAACGCGGCTCATTCAGGCGCAAATCGGTGGTGATGATGGCCGGCAGGCTGACCGACAAGGTCTCCAGACCGCCATCGACTTCACGTGTCACCGACGCTTTGCCGTCGGCGACCTCGACTTTGCTGGCAAAGGTGGCTTGGGGCAGATCGCACAAGGCGGCCAGCATCTGGCCGGTCTGGTTGCAGTCATCGTCAATCGCCTGCTTGCCCAGGATCACCAAGCCGGGCTGCTCCTTGTCCACCAACGCCTTGAGCAACTTGGCCACGGCCAGCGGCTGCAATTCCTCGGCGGTTTCAACCAGGATGGCGCGGTCGGCGCCGATCGCCATCGCGGTGCGCAGCGTTTCCTGGCATTGCGGGACGCCGCACGAGACGGCAATCACCTCGGTCACAACGCCTTTTTCCTTGAGTCGCATGGCTTCTTCCACGGCGATCTCGTCAAAGGGGTTCATGCTCATTTTCACGTTGGCGATGTCTACACCCGTGTTGTCGGACTTGACCCGAACTTTCACGTTGTAGTCCACCACGCGCTTGACGGCGACCAGGACTTTCATTGCTGCGACTCCAGATAGTTACGAAATTGGCTGATTTACTTGACGTGCACGTCAACTGCGTTGATTCTATGCTGCCCCACCGGACACCCATGCGCGCCAGGACGACAAATGCCGACCTTGCGACAAAAAAGAACGATCGTGCTTTTTTTTAAATTATACATGCCCGATCAGGCCACCCCGCCAACGACACCCAGGCACGGCCCCCGAAACCCTGCGCCATCGCAAGAACGCGTCACGCGCAGAGCGACTATGCGGGTAAACATGGAGCCGCAAGCATGTGACACATCTATATATTTGCACAGCAATACCATTAAAGGAGCGCCCCTTGAATCTGTTCCAACGTACCTGCCTCGCAACCGCCGCCCTGTTGGGCGTGACCACTGCCAGCGCCCAGACAGTGCTGACCGTGTCGTCCTGGTTGCCGCCCACCCACAGCCTCAGCATGGTGCAGAAGGAGTGGTGTGATCTGCTGGAGAAGAACACCGCCGGCAAGGTCAAGTGCAACATCCTGCCGCGCGGCGTATCGGCGGCACCAGGCACCTATGACGCGGTCAAGAACGGCTTGGCCGATGTCTCCTACACCGTGCACGGCTATACACCGGGTCGGTTCGTCTACACGCAAATGGCGGAACTGCCATTCCTGGGCAACTCGGCGGAATCCATCTCGGTGGCGCTCCAGAAAGCCGCGCAGAAATACCCTCCGATGATCGCGGAGCACCAGGGCGTCAAGGTCATCACCCTCTTCACGCACGGCCCCGGCATTCCGTTCAACACCAAAAAGTCCATCACCAAGGTTGAGGACTTCGGCGGCCTGAAATTCCGCGTCGGCGGCGGCATGGTCAACGAAATGGCCAAGGCCCTGGGCATGAACGCAACCCTGAAGCCCGCGCCCGATTCCTACGAACTGCTGTCCGGCGGCGTGATGGACGGCACCTTGTTCCCGGCCGAGTCGACCATCTCGTTTCGCATCGACAAGCTGATCAAACACGCCACCATCTTCCCGGGCGGCTTGTACAACACCAGCTTTGTCTTCATGATGAATCAGGCCAAATACGACCAGCTCGGCGCCGATGAGAAGAAAGCGGTCGACGCCATTTCCGGCGAGGTCGCCGCTCGCATGTTCGGCCGTGGCTGGGACAAGGTCGACCGCGTGGCGCTGGGCATGATGCAGGCCAACCAGGTGACCGTGGTTCGTCCTGATGCCAAGTTCATCGCCGATGTGAAGGCACGCACGGCGCCCCTGGAGCAGAAGTGGATCAAGGACGCCGAAGCCAAGGGCTTGAAAGACGCCGCCAAGGTACTGGCCGAGTTCCGCGCCGAAATCGCCAAACAGGAAAAGTAAACCAGATTTGCTGCCCTGATCGGTTGGGGACAGAGCTGCGCTACGCTACGGTCTGTCCCGCAAGAACACCCCTACCTCTGGGCGGCTTGAAGCGCCCGGGCGACCGCTTGCCCCGCACGGAGATTTCTGTGAAGAAGCTGCTTGAGAGATGTTGTGGATTTTTGTCTGCGTGCGCCCTTTTCGCCATCATGGCGCTGACCTTTGTCGATGTGGGTGGGCGAAAGTTCTTTGATCACTCCTTGCCCGGCTCGCTGGAACTGACCGAACTGCTGATGGTGGTGGTGATTTTCGCGGCATTGCCCCTGGTCTCGTTGCGCGACGAACACGTCACCTTCGACTCGCTCGACTCGTTTCTGCCCAATCTGGTGCGCCAGTTGCAAGACCTGCTGGTCCACCTTGTCTGCGCCGCCGCCTTGCTCGGGCTGGGCTGGCTGATGGGCCGCACTGCCATGCAGTTCATCGAGAATGGCGAGACCACTGCGCAGCTCGGCATCCCCAAAGCCCCTTTTCTCTTTGGCATGGCGGGTCTGTGCGCCCTCAGCGGACTGTTGCACCTGAGGCTGTGCTGGGACAGCCTGCGTGGCAGCGCCCACGCGGCGCACGTCAACCGAACCCTGTGAGCACCTCACCATGACCGAAAGCCTGCTGGGGTTCCTGGCCATCTTTGCCTTGGCGGTATTGCGCGTGCCGCTGGCGTTTGCCATGGCCATCGTCGGCACGGCCGGACTCGGCCTGGTACGTGGCTGGGGACCGGCCCTTGCCAGCACCGCCCAGGTTGTGTATGAGAGCGGGTTTGCCTACACTTTGTCGGTGATTCCGCTGTTCATCCTGATGGGAAATCTCGTCGCGCGCGCCGGCCTGGCCCACGAACTGTTTGCCGCCGCCAATGCTTTCATCGGCCATGTGCGCGGCGGCCTGGCGCACGCCACCATTGCCGCCTGCGCGGGTTTTGGCGCAATTTGCGGCTCCAGCATCGCCACCGCGGCAACCATGAGCAAGGTGGCCTACCCATCCATGAAGAAGTTGGGCTACGCCGACTCCCTGGCGACCGGCACCATCGCCGCGGGCGGCACCTTGGGCATCATGATTCCGCCATCGACCATCATGGTGATCTACGGCATAGTGACCGAAACGCACATTGGCAAGCTGTTTGCCGCGGGTGTGGTTCCCGGCCTGCTGACGGCTCTGCTGTTGATGGCGGTGATTTCCTACACCACCTGGCGCCAGCCCGAACTCGGACCGGCCGGTGTACGCGCCACCTGGCCCCAGCGCTGGAAGGCGCTGCGCGGTATCTGGGGCGTGCTGGTGCTGGTGGTGGTGGTTCTGGGCGGCATCTACGGCGGCGTCTTCACCACCACCGAAGGCGCTGGCATTGGCGCCAGTGGCGCATTCCTGTTCGCCCTGTTTCGGCGCACCTTGAGCTGGCGCATCCTGTTCGACGTGTTGATTGAGTCGGCACGCACCACCGCCATGCTGTTCGCGCTGCTGATTGCCGCGCACATTTTTGCCAATTTCATCAACTTCACCTCCATGCCGGGCGACCTTAAGAACTGGATCACCGGCCAGGGCTTCTCGCCAATCATGGTGGTGGGCGCCATGATGTTCATCTACGTGGTGCTGGGCACGGTGATGGAAGAATTGAGCATGGTGCTGTTGACGATTCCGCTGTTCTTTCCCATCGTGGTAGCGCTCGGCTTTGACCCGGTCTGGTTCGGCGTATTGATCGTGGTGGTGATTCAGATTGGGCTGATCTCGCCACCGGTGGGCATGAATCTGTTTGTCATCAACACACTGCTACCCAAAGTGGGGCTGCCAGCGATCTTCAAGGGCACCTGGCTGTTTGTGGTGATGCAATGCCTGACCCTGCTGATTCTGCTGTTTGTGCCAGGCCTGAGCCTATGGCTACCGTCCTTCATGAAGTAGGGACGGCGGCTTTCGTGTGAACCACGCGCTGCGGGTAGGGGATCTCGATCTGGTGCGCGCGTAGCGCCTTCAG
>JAUXWC010000308.1 GCA_030685025.1 Rhodoferax sp. | reverse complement strand
CCATCGCGCGGGTGCATCAGGCTGATCGATTGGGCGACCGGTAAACGCCAGAACGGCACCACCAGATGGCTGCCGCGCAAGGGTCGCAGCAGCGGCTTGGCGCCAAGCCCCGCGCGCAGGTGGTCGGCCCAGGCGCCGGTGGCGTTGACGACGGCCTTGGCCCGTACGGCGTAGTGTTGGCCGGTGCACACGTCTTCGACATCGAGGCCATTCACTTGGCCCGCAGCGAGCCGCAGGCCGCGCGCGGCCACGTAGTTGAGCAGCACCGCGCCGTCGCGCTGGGCTTCCATCAACACACGCCAGACCAGGCGTGCGTCGTCGGTCTTGGCATCGGAGAAGACCAGTGCGCCCCGCATGTGGCGCGGTTTGAGCCCGGGGGCCAATGTTTGTGCGGTAGTCAGGTCGGCCCAGTAGTGGCCGCGTTGCCCGGCCATCAGGTCATAAACCATCAAGCCGGTTTGAAACAGCCAGCGACCGGGTTTGCGCCCCACGCAGTTGGCAAACAGGAAGCTTTGTGGCTCGATCAGCTCCGGGGCTTCGCGCATCAAGCGCTGGCGCTCGCGCACCGAGTGCAGGGTGGTTTTGATGTCGCCTTCTTTGAGGTAGCGCAGGCCACCGTGCACCAGCTTGGAAGACCGGCTGGAGGTGCCCCAGGCAAAGTCGCGCTGCTCCAGCAGCAACACCTTCCAGCCCCGGCGCGCCGCCTGCTGCGCCACCCCCGCGCCGGTGATACCGCCACCAATCACCACCAGGTCCCAGTCACGGGCTTCAAGCTGCGCCAATGCTTGCGCGCGCCGGGTGGTCGGACTCGATGCGGCCTCCATGGATTGCGGGTCAAGCCCGCAATGACAAGGCGCGGCTGTCATTGCGGCCCCCGAGCCGCAATCCACGGCCCCTCGGCTTGCACCTTGGCGGACGAGGCGTGGATTGCGGGTCTGGCAAACATCGTTCAACTCGCCCATGGCCCGTCGTCCTGCAGCAGCTTGCCGGGGTTCATGATTTTCTTGGGATCGAAGTGGCGACACAGCTCGGCCAGCGTCGCCATGCCCAGCGGGCCTTTTTCGTCCTTCAGGTGGGTGGCATGGTCTCGCCCGACACCATGCTGGTGGCTGACGGTTCCGCCGTGCGCGGCGATGGTGGCCGCCACGGCCGCTTTGAGGCGCTGCCAGCGCTCGAAGTTTGGCGCAAAGCCACCCGGCGCAGTGGCCCAGACAAATTGCGAGTAAATGCTGCTGCCCTGCGGGTACAGGTGCGACAGGTGGGTGAAGGCGTGCACCCGTTCGCCGTACTGGGCAAACACGTCGCGCGAGGCCTGCTCCATGGCCAGCATCAGTGGCTTGACGTTGGGCCAATCGACGGCGGTCTCGATGGTGTCGGCACTGTAGCCATCATCCCACAGGGTGTTGCGCAGATAGGGGCCTTTGAAACGGTTGGCGGACCACTTGCTGCCCATGGCGGTACCGATGTAGACCGCGCCATACTGGCCCAGCGTGCGGCGGGCCTCCTTCAAGGCATGGCGGGCGGTGCGCCGGTCGGCGCTGACGCCCAGCATCAGCATGCACTTTCCCTCAGCACAACCACGCAAGGCCAGGTAGCGCTCCAGCCAGCCAATCAGCCGGGCATGGCCAGCCAGGGTGAGGTTGGTTTCGGTCTCGATGCCGTTGGACAGCCGCAACATCGACAAGGGCAGCTTGCGCTGCACCAGGGTGCGAACGGCCGCCTCGGCGGCATCCCAGTTGGGCAGAAAAATGGCATGAAAACTCTCGTGCTCCGGCAGCGGCGTGACCCGTACCGTGGCCTCGGTCAGGATGCCAAAACGACCTTCCGAGCCCATCACCAGTTCGCGCAGGTCCGGCCCGGCGCTGCTCGCGGGCAGGGTGGGAATGGTGAGTGTGCCGACCGGTGTTTCCATGCGGCCACCGGCAAACAGTTGCTCGATCCGGCCATAACGCAGCGACTGCTGGCCGCTGGAACGCGTCACCACCCAGCCGCCCACGGTGGAGTATTCAAACGACTGCGGAAAATGCCCCAGCGTGTAGCCATGCGCTCGCAATTGCGCTTCGACCATCGGCCCTGGCGTGCCCGCGCCAAAGGTGGCCAGTTGACTGAACTGGTCCAGGTGCAGCAGTTGGTTCAGGCGGGTCAGGTTGATCGACAGGATCGGGCGCTGGCTGATCGGGCAGTCCAGATGCCCGGCCACGCTGGTGCCCCCGGCAAAAGGGATCACCATCCAGCCATTGGCCTGAGCCAGGTCCAATAGTTCACGCACCTGTTCGGCCGACTCGACAAAGGCCACCCCATCGGGCACCGGGGGCAGGGCGCCGAAGCGTTTGCGAATCCAGTCCGCAAAACTCTCGCCCATGGCCATGGTCAAGCGGGTTGAGGCGTCGGTTTGGATCAACGGGTGGGTGGGTATACGCGAGGGCGCAAGCTTGGCCAGCAACTCATCGCGCATGGCATCCCGCCCAGGCAGGCCGGGGCCCAACCGCTCGCGCATCATGGCGCGCGCCTTGTCGTTCAGGTCCATTGAGGTGGCGTCGTCGCCCCAACCATTCCATCGTCGCAATGCACGGCTCCTGTTTGTCTCTCACTGCAGCAGACTGTAGAACAAAGCCGCTCGCTTGCCACTTCGCGATGGCGCCATTCGCTTGTGCAAGCGCGCCACCCGCATGAGGGCGGCATCGTGGCGCAGGTGCGTCACTGAGGGCAGGGAACCCGGCCTGCCCTGAGCCTGGCGACGGCGCCTTCAGGCTTCTACAGCCACTCCCGTGAATCGGGCAAACGCCATGGCACCGTCAAGCCGCCAGGGAGTGGATTTCCTCGGCGAGCCGCTCTCCCTGTTCGCGCTGGATGACCTCGATGTCGTATTGCGCCTGCAGGTTCAGCCAGAACTGCGGCTCAATGCCAAACGCCAGACCCAGCCGCACAGCGGTATCGGCGGTAATGCCGCGCTGGCCGGCGCATATTTCATCAATGCGGCGCTGGTGCACGCCAATGGCCTTGGCCACACGGTAACGCGTTATCCCCATCGGCTCGACAAAGTCGGCCAGAAGCACCGCACCAGGATGCACGGCGGCCAGCTTGTTACTGGTGGTGATGCCCTTGAAGCTCCCGGTCTTCAGTTCGTTGCGTGCGATGCTCATCGAGTTCCTCCATTCTCAAGAGTACCGAGTTCTCGCGTCATTTTGGCGCTCGGTGATGCGCGCGATTGTGGTCGTCGATCCACTTCTCTGTCAGCCGGTCTAGTTCATCCAACTGTTGTTGAGAGGCTCCCTCTGGCTCATAGTCCATCTCAA
>JAUXWC010000305.1 GCA_030685025.1 Rhodoferax sp. | reverse complement strand
AGACAGATTTACGTCGCGGGGCTGCCTTCGCTCTAGGGTCTGAGATCGCCCGACATGCGTTGCCGCACACCTGGCGCACCAATAACGTTTTCGAGGGTTCCCCAGTGGCCGCGGCTGCGCCGCGTTCCCCCTCCGGCATCTGAGTCAGTCTCTGTGTCTGCGCACCTCCTGTCTTTTCCCCCTGTTCAGCGGTATTTGTATTCGGTCCTTTCAGTCTGCGGCGCTGCGGGCCGGCTCGGTCTTGATGCCCTGCCAGCCCGAGGTCTGGACCTCGCGCCCGATGGCCCAGACGAACCCCGTGAGCTCGCGCGCCACCGCGACAACGGCCTTGTTCTTCAACACCCGGCGCGCCACCAGGCGCTTGAACTTGGCGTTCAGCCGCAGCTGCGCCTTCCAGGCGATATCGGTGACTCCCTTGGGCAGCGCGTCATGCCGCTTGGCGATGATCGGGCTGACCCGCGGGCTGTGCTGGTAGTGCCACGCCACCTCGACCAGCATGCGCCGCGCCGCGCTGTTGCCCGCCTTGGTGATGCTGCCCTGACGCCGCTTGGGCCCCGAGGAGTGTTCGCCCGGCACCAGGCCGACGTAGGCCATGAGCTGCCGCGGGTTGTCGAAGCGCAGGAAGTCCTGCAGTTCGGCCACCAGCGTCATCGCCGCGACCAGCTGCACGCCGCGCATGGCCTGCAGCGCCTGCACCACGGGCGTCAGGCCCCACTCGGGCAGCGTGTCGCGCATGGCCTGCTCGAGCCTGCCGATGCGGGCCGTGGCCTCGGTCACGGCGTGCAGGTACTCCTGCAGGGCGATCTGCTGCGCCGCGTGCTCCAGCTTCAGCGTGGCCAGCCAGCGCAGGTGCGCGGCCGTCCACGCGCTCTTGCCGGCCTCGTAGACCACGTGCAGCCCGTGCCCCTTGCTGATCAGCCTGCGAAGTGCCTTGATCAGCGCCTGTCGGCGTGGGCTGAACAGCCACGACGCGGCTGAAGCCGCAAGCAGCCATCGACCCGTCGGCTACAGTCCGAGCATGGCTCCCACCATCGTCCGCGACGGCCAGTTCCGACTGTTCTTCTTCTCCCGAGAAGAGAGACGGATTCACGTACACGTAGCACACCCAGAAGGTGAAGCGAAGTTCTGGCTTACGCCCTCGGTACACTTGGCGAAGAACGTGGGTCTGTCGGGCGTACAGATGCGCCAAGCTCAGGCAGTGGTCGAAGCTCACATCCAGGAGATTCAAGATGCATGGAACCGTCACTTTGGGGGCTGAAGTCACCAATGTCTCGACGCACTGCTTCTGGCTGCTACTCGGGGACGAGGAGCTGCCCGTGCCGTTCTCTGAGTTCCCGTGGTTCAAGAAGGCCACGATCGAACAACTCTCGGATGTTCAGCGTCCTACTGAAGACCACCTGTACTGGCCTCAGCTGGACATAGACCTTTCAGTCGAATCTATCCGCAAGCCAGAGAGCTTTCCGCTGGTATCGCGCGGCGCTGCCTCTTAAGTCACTCCCTCCAAGTAGTTGATTTGAAAGGAGATTTCCAGAGTGACTTTCGGGCGATTTGCGGGCGCGGCCGATTACTTCGCTAACCCCTCGTTCAACCGGACCCGCTACGGCAGGCCACCTTGGCCCGCACTCTCGTTGACCGCAACCGCATCACTCACGGCGAAGAGCTCTTCGCGGAGGTCGTTGTTTGGGTTGCCCCGGGGCCGCTCCCTGGGTCAGCGCACAACTACAAGTACCGCCTTGCTTTTGTTGCACACGGTACGTGCGTTCTCCGATACGACAACGAAGCTGGGAAGGGTGATCATCGGCATTCGCGCGGCTCCGAGGCGCGATATCGGTTCTCGACGTTGGACAAGCTGTTCGCAGACTTTGAACGCGGCATTCGGAGGTACCTACATGAAGACAGTAACCCTTGATGTCTGCTCACCTGAGACGGCAATGGCTGAAGCACTCGCCGCCGCAAAGTCTGGGAAGCCGCAGAAGAGCGCACGTATCAGCTTCGCCACACCAGAACTGCTTTGGCGCGTGCTTACCGCCAAGCGATGGGAGCTTCTCAAGGCACTGTGTGGCGCAGGCCCCGTCTCAATACGGGAGGCGGCTCGTCGAGTCGGGCGAGATGTCAAGGCCGTGCATTCTGACGTGACAGCTCTGCTACTTGCAGGCGTACTTGACCGAACGGAATCGGGACAGATCGAGTTTCCGTATGAGGCGGTCAGAGTCGAGTTCCTGCTTGAGGCCGCGTAAGGCCTAACCCCTTACCTGACGCATTGCGGCAGTCCGCGCATCGCCCTCATTTCATTCTGGGCCATGCGCGTCCTGCCGCAATGCGCCGCTTATGAAGACGAACGCGCCGAGTTCGCATCGTTCATCGCGCTCGATCCAGAAGCGGGGTCAGTTATCCGGGGCTCAGGTGGCGTCCGCAAGGTGCGCTGGGTGCGGGAAGGAACGGGAAAGTCGGGCGGAGTTAGAGTCATCTACCTCGCTCGAAACGAAGCCGGTGAGGTCTACCTTCTGACCCTGTACGCCAAGTCAGAGTCGGAGAACATCTCCCTCAGCACTCTCAAGGAGATTCGCCGTGCCCTCGAAATCTAAGAAGCTCAGCTCCGCGGAGATTGCGGCCTTTGAGGCCAAACGCGATATTGGCGCAGAGATCCTGCAGTCCATCAAGGACATGAAGGCCGGCAAAGGCAAGGTCGTTGTCTCTTCGGCTACGGAGGCTCGCGAAGCCACTGGCCTGTCGCAGTCTCAGTTTGCAAGCTTGCTCGGCGTCTCGGTTCGCACACTCCAGGGCTGGGAGCAGGGACGCAAGCAGCCCAGCGGCGCAGCTCGCACATTGCTTGCCATTGCTCGCACCAACCCGAAAGCTGTACTGGCAGTTTCAGCGCGGTAGGCGGCGGCCAGTGATGCCGAACCCCTCGTTCAAGCCCAGCACCAACGGCGTGCCACGCGGGCCCGGCTGGCGGTACGCTGTACATTTTCGCCACCCGGGCCCGCGCGTCACACCACTGGTGCCGGCTTAACTCGAACGTTACCGTGAAAGCCTCTGACCAAGCGGACATGACCCAATACTGTTATTCGGCCGAATGCGTAGGCGACGGGGTCGGGCCTTCACACGTACTGCGACCTCAATCGCCCAGTGTGCCGCCTCGCATCGTGCGCCAATCTCAGGCTTTCATGCCAGGGGGCGA
>JAUXWC010000304.1 GCA_030685025.1 Rhodoferax sp. | reverse complement strand
GAACCAAGGAACTAGACGGCGGGGCGGCTGTTCAGGCGCGCGCTGGCGGTCCGCGACCGGCTGGCGGCAGGCTTCGGTGGAGTGGGCGGGGTGGCGCGGCTGGTTTCGCCCAGCTCACGCGCTTACTGGCTTCAGGGTCCGGCCAGGGCATGGCCCACGCCAGGGGCAGCACCAGCGGCTGCGGACCGGCGTCGCCCGGGGCGTCCGGTGTCGCCGACAGACGCGATTCGACGCGCAGCGTCGTGACCGCATGAAAGAGGCTCGGCTCGTGCTGGCCGCCCTCAACGTGGTGGGCGAGGTGCGAGGCTCCCAGGTGTTGGCCGTGTAGCGCGCTGCCATCGACACCGAAGTTGTGGTGGTGGCGATGCAAGGGTGAACCGATCTGTTCCGCCATCAGCAGCAGCACCAGCAACCAGCGAACCAGCCACACCAAGGAGCGCGCCACAGCTTGGCTGGGCGCGGCGCGATGGATGGGGTGGATGGCTTGACTCATGACTGCTCGGGGTGCGTGGGGCGCCTGCGTCGGATGCCGGTCGGAAGTAGCGCGTGATTATGCTGGAAGACCGGGTACCCCGCACAGGCTGGGCTCATTGCTTCATCACTTGCGCAGCAAGCGCAGGCCATTGCCGAGCACCAGCAAGCGGGCCCCCACATCGACAAACATTGCCATCCACATCGTGCCCGCGCCAGTCAGGGCCAGCACCAGGAACACCGCCTTGATGCCCAGCGCCAGCGTGATGTTCTGAATCAGGATGGCGTGGGTGTCGCGCGACAGGCGCACAAAACGCGGCAGCTTGCGCAAGTCGTCGTCCATCAGGGCCACATCGGCGGTCTCGATGGCGGTGCCGGTGCCCGCCGCGCCCATGGCAAAACCAATATCGGCGCAGGCCAGCGCGGGGGCGTCGTTGATGCCGTTGCGAGCCCGGTCCAGGGACTTGGCCTCGATCAGCTCCGCAATCTGAGAACAGCACCATCACCATCGCCGCTTCGGGCCACTGGCCGATCAGGAAGGCGCCGGTCACGGCAATGCTCATCAATGCGTTGATATTGAGCTTACCGTTGCGGATGGCGATCCAGCCCTTCTTGTAGGTGGAGGTGCCGCAAGCCGCGACCGCGCTCAGGGCCAGCAGCGCGCCCACCCACGTGGGCAAGCCGGCCCCTGCGTGGCCTCTGCCCCGAAGGCCGCGGCACCGGCCAGCGCCAGCGGCGCGCTTGTAATCTCGGGCGCGAAGCCCAAGGAGCGTACCGCTTGCAGAATCGGTTCGATGGCATCGGGGTCGTGTGTCACCGTCAACACACGCTGCATCAGATTGAACTCCATGCCCGCCACCCCAGCCATGCCGCCGAGCGTGCCGCGCAACAAGGCCTCTTCGGTGGGGCGATCCATTTGCATGATGCGGATCGGCGTTTGCATGGCGCCGTTGCGCGCGTCGGGATGGCCGGGTTGGCCTGTTGGCGCGTCCACGGCGTGGTCGCAACACGCGGTGGCGCACCCCGCTTTGGGCGGTGCTGGGGCGGCACTGCCAGAGTTCTGGTCATGGGCGTGCGCGTGGCCAGGGTCGTGACTGGGTGTACCGTGTGCGTGGCGGCTGGACATGGCATGTTCCTGAAACTGCTTCGGGCCATTACAGAGCCTGAAGTGGCTACAGAGTCAAGGCGTTTCCCGCCGTCTTCATGGAAATCTGGGAATAGGCCCACGTGGCGCGGGGGACTGGCCTCGGGTGCGATTGAAACTGGTGTGGAGCGCCAGCGGGCCATTGATGTACCTGCTGCCCTTCGTGCAGCCGGCGTCAATTGCCAGATCCCCGAATTCCCGATTGCCTGAACTCACCCGCATTCCCCCCCGACCCCCTTATATGGATGCCTCCCGGATAGCAAGTGCAATTTGCATTGTGTTGTGAATTCTGGAGGTGGTGCAGTCCGGCGTGGGGGGCAGCACGGTCTCGACCTTGATCGACGGTACGCGCCGCTTTGACATCGCGGTGGTGGTGGGGCGATCACATCGACCTTGCTGACCCTGTTATTGTTGCCGCTGATCTACGAATGGTCCGAGTTGCGTGCACAGGCTAGACAGCTCGCGCGCGATGCGGAAGAAGACGTTTCGCCCCTGCCACTGACTGAGGAGACCCCATGAAAGAAATCAAAGCCTATGTCCACCGCAGCCGTGTTGCCGACGTGATCGCCGCCTTGAAGGACTGTCCGGCCTGGGGTGGCGCGCGCGGCGTGCGCCGACACAACTTGGCGATGTATGTCGTGAAGGGCACTTTGTTGCCGCTCGACAGCGCGGAGCAACACTACTCGCTCGACCTCGGCGACGAGGTGGTCAACGAGTACAAGCTGGAACTGCTGTGCGAGGACATGGAAGTCGACCAGATCGTCGCCGTGCTCCAGTCGGCGGCGCGCACCGGGCAAGCGGTTGCGGGCTGGATCACGGTCACCGACTTGATCAGCGTGATGCCCATCCATTGAGCGCTGCCGCACACTATCAGGAGATCATCATGACGAATCTTGACGCCCGGGCGCTTTCACCATGGACACCGGTGTTCCTGGCCTGGCTGATCGCCTTGGCCGCCACGTTGGGGGCGCTGTTTTTGGGCGAGGTGATGGGCCGCACGCCGTGCCTGCTGTGCTGGTACCAGCGCATCGCCATGTTCCCGCTGGTTGCGGTGCTGGCGGTGGCTTTGTTGCCGTTTGACCCGCGTGGTGTTCGTTATGCGCTGCCCTTGGCCCTGGCGGGGTGGCTGATCGCGCTGTACCACTGTTTGCTCTATTGGGGGGTGATCCCGGCCAGCCTGGTGCCGTGCGGGCAGGGGGTTTCGTGTACCGATGCCAAACTGGGGCTGCTGGGTTTTGTCTCGATTCCGTTTTTATCGCTGATGGCGTTCTCGGCCATTGTTGTTCTATTGCTGATCGCAAGAAGGGGTTTGAAAAATGAGTAGAAAACTGATGGTGGTATTGGCCGCCTTGCTGGCCTTGGCGGTGTTCTTGATTGCTGCCATCGTCTATGACCGGCAAGGCAAGCAGGCGGTCGCGCAGTCGGCGCAGGACCATCGCGCGGCCTTGGTGCGGCCCGATGCCGCCGTGTATGGCAACCCCGACGCCAAGGTAAGCATCGTGGAGTTTCTGGACCCGGCTTGTGAGGCGTGCCGGGCGTTCTATCCCCTGGTCAAAGGCCTGGTCAACGCCAGTTTTGGGCGGGTCAATCTGGTGCTGCGGTATGCCGCGTTTCACCAAGGCTCGGACCAGGCGGTCAAGATTCTGGAGGCCGCCAGAAAGCAGCCCGAGATGTATTGGCCGGTGCTTGAAATCATGCTCAAGACCCAGCCGCAGTGGGCCTCGCACGATCATCCGCAGCCGGCCATGCTCTGGCAACTGATTGGGGAGACTGGCGTGGACGTGGCCCGGGCCAAGCTCGACGCCAACGATCCGGCCATCCAGAAGCGGCTGGATCAGGACATGGCCGATGTGCTCACGCTGAAGATCTCCAAGACACCCAGTTTCTTCGTTAACGGCAAACCGCTGCTTGAGTTTGGGGCCGAGCAACTCAAGCGCCTGGTGGAGGCCGAGGTTCGCAGCGCTTACCCGAAGTGAATCAGGGCTGACACATTCAGTTAGCCGGCCGACCGGGGGCTCGCGTATCCTAAGCGCTTCGTCGTGCTTGCTGGAGTTCACATGACCGGTCCTATTCGACGCATTGCCATCAACACCGGCGGGGGCGACGCCCCTGGGCTCAACGCGGTGATCCGCGCGGCGGTCACGGCCGCCGTCAATCGGGGCTGGGAGGCGGTCGGCATTCGTGATGGCTTCAATGGCATCTTGTTGCCCGAGCGTTACCCGAATGGCGGGGTGGTGCCGCTGACGCGCGACCGGGTGCGGGGTATTTCCCACCTGGGTGGCACCATTCTGGGCACCACCAACAAGGGCAATCCGTTTCACTTTCCCACGCCCCAGCGCGATGGCTCGGTGGTGGACACCGACCGTTCGGATGAGTTGCTGGCCTATTTCAGGCACCACGGCATCGACGCCTTGATTTCGGTCGGCGGCGACGGCTCGCTGACGATTGCCAACGAGCTGCACCGCAAGGGCCTGCGCGTGGTGGGGGTGCCCAAGACCATTGACAACGATCTGGACAAGACTTTCACCACTTTTGGCTTCGACACGGCGGTGTCGTTTGCCACCGAGTGCCTGGACCGTCTGCACAGCACCGCCGAGAGTCACCAGCGGGTGATGGTGGTGGAGGTGATGGGCCGCTACGCCGGCTGGATTGCCTTGCATGCGGGCATCGCCGGCGGCGCGCATGCGTGTTTGATTCCCGAAATCGCTTTTGATCTGGAGAAGGTGGCCGCCAAGATTCGCGAGCGTGATGCCGAGGGACGGATGTATACCCTGGTGGTGGTGGCCGAGGGCGCGCAAGCGCGCCACGGCCAGCGCGCCGTGCTGGCGCCGGCCGAAATCGGACACGCGGAACGCCTGGGCGGTATTGGCGAACAGATTGCAGTCGAACTGGGGCACATGACCGGCAAAGACGCGCGGGTGGTGGTGCTCGGGCACTTGCTGCGCGGCGGCAGTCCGACTTCGTTCGATCGGCTCGCCGCCTTGCGTTTTGGCAGTGCGGCGGTGCGCGCGCTGGAAGAGGGGCTGTCGGGCGTGATGGTGGCGCTGGCGTTCCCGAATGTGAACTACGTCAGCCTGGAGGAGGTGGCCGGTCGCATGAAGGCGGTGCCGCTGGACTGCGACACGCTGCAAACCGGGCGCGATCTGGGGATGTGTTTCGGGGATTGAGGGCGCCGCGCGCGCTATTTGGTCAGGAAGTTCAGCATCTTGGTGGCGAATTTGCCATAGGGCGGCCAGAGGTACTGGATGCTGCTGAAGGACGCTTGGTAGAACACTGGGCGCATCTTGGAGAAGGTGACAAAGCCTTCGTAGCCGTGGTAGTGGCCCATGCCACTCTCGCCGACCCCGCCAAACGGCAGATCATGCTGTCCGACGTGGAACAGACCGTCGTTGACTGATACGCCGCCGGACATGACCCGGTCCAGCAGCATCTGCACTTGCTCGGTATCGTTGCTGAAGGGGTAGATCGCCAACGGGCGGGGGCGGCTGTTGATGTAGTGGATCGGTTCGTCGATGTGGCTGTACTCGATGATGGGCAGGATCGGGCCGAAGATCTCGCGCTGAAGCAGGGCGCAGTCCTCGGGCGCATTGAGCACCAGGTGCGGCGCGATCTTGCGGGTGGCGGCGTCCCACTTGGGGCCGGGAGTCAACTGGACCAGCGTGGCGCCACGGGCTTGCGCATCGTCTAGCGCGGCGCTCAGGCGCTCGAAGGAGCGTTGGTCGATGATGGAGGTGAGATCGGGTGTGTCGAGTTGTGGATAACGTTTGGCGACAATGCGCTTGGCCTCCTGCACAAACTCCTCGGTCTTGCCCTTGGGCAGAAACAGGTAGTCCACCGTGGTGCAGATCTGGCCGGCGTTGAACAGCTTCACGAACAGCAGCCGTTCGGCCGCCTTGCGCACCGGGAAGTCCTCACACACGATGGCGGGCGCTTTGCCACCCAGTTCCAGCGTGACCGGGCACAGGTTTTGCGCGGCGGCGGCCATCACCGCGCGGCCGGTCTGGCCCGAGCCGGTGAACAGCAGGTGATCGAATTTGAGTTGCGAGAACTCGATGCCGACGCCACCGGTCTCGTCGAAGAACGCCAGTTTTTCCCTGGGGAAGTAGGCCGGCATCTTGTCGATCAGCAGTTGTGCCAGATGGCGTGAGTTTTCACTCATCTTCACCATGGCGCGGTTGCCGGCGGCAAAGATGTAGACCAGGCCCAAAAAGCTCAGGTTGATGGGAAAGTTCCACGGCACGATGCAACCCACCACACCCAGGGGCTGGGGGATGACACGGTTGCGCGCGCCAAGAAAGTTGCGCCAGTCGACGCCGCGATGTTGTGGCTTCATCCAGCCCTTGAGGCGGCTCAAGGTGTGGTTGATGCCGTCGATCACGGGGAAGATTTCGGCGAACAGGGTTTCGTGCTCGGAGCGGTTGCCATAGTCGGCGTTGAGCGCCTGCACCAAGGCGGCCTTGTTCTCGCGGATGAAGCGCTGCAACTGGCGCAGGTCGGCTTTGCGTTCGGCCAGCGTGGGCACCGGGTCGGCCAGGTAGGCCGCGCGCTGCAGGTCGAGCGTGGTTTGAAGCGTGTCGCGGATCGAGTTTTGGGGGGTGACGCTGCGCAGGGGAAGGGCTGACATGATGAGTCCAGTCTGACTTGAAGCCGAGGGACCGGCAAGATGCGGCGTGATCGGTGCGCCAGCATAGCGCCAAGCTCCCCTGGCGGGAATAGGGAGCGGTCTCCAATGCGATCTGGGCGCCGCGACCGGTCTGTCGTCGGCGCTGTTGCAACAGGCGCCACGCCGTCTGAGCAAAATGGGTTCAAGTGCTGAGGGCAAGGAAGGGGGTGTTGCATGTAACGAGGAGTTCGCCTATATTGTTGCATGTAACAGTATCAAGAGGCTATGAAATGACAACGACACATGTGAATGCACGAGTTCAGAGGCACCGCGATGCGCTGCGCATGGCTGGGCTTCGTCCGGTGCAAATCTGGGTGCCGGATACGCGACGGCCAAACTTCGCAGAGGAATGCCGCCGCCAATCCCGCCTTGTCGCTCAGGCGGACATGGCCGACACGGATATGCAGCACTTCATGGATGAGGCCTTGGCAGACCTGGGCGGCTGGACGGAATGATGCGGGGTGATCTTGTGACCGTCGCGATGCAGGGTGACTTTGGCAAACCAAGACCCGCTTTGATCATTCAGGCCGACCAGTTCAACGAGCACGCAACCGTTACGGTGTTGCCGGTGACGAGCACGCTTGTCGCTGCACCGTTGTTGCGCATCACCGTTCAACCCAGCGCCGAGAATGGTTTACAGAAGCCCTCGCAGGTAATGGTTGATAAGTCCATGACCGTGAAGCGCGACAAGCTCGGGAAAGCCTTTGGGCGCATGGATGTTGATGTGATGGTGGAGATTGAGCGTTGCCTGGCTGTATTCTTGGGGATCGTGAAGTGAGCAGCGTGTGCTGGAAGTAGCCTGACGGCCATTCAGAGACGGTATTGGTTCACTGCTTTTCTGCTTCTTAAAAAAAGTGGAGCTTGGGGCGGCCCGGCGCGGCATTCACCGCCGCCGGCTTTCGCGGCTTGTTGGTGGCAGATGCCTTGGGGCGGCGACCGGTGGCGGCCGGCGATTTGGCGACCCGGCTGGCGCGGGCCTTCTCGGCGGTGGCGCGTTTGGCCAGTGCCAGCTTGCGTACACGCTCGATGTCGGCATCCGAGAACACACCATTGACACCCGAAATGGCGGCCAGCTTCATGCCGTGCTTGAGGCCCAGGCGGTAGATCTCGCGCACCTTCTCCCACTCGATGTTGCGGCCGACCGTGAAGTTCTCAAACCGGCCTTCCAGCGCCAGCACGATGGTCTCGGCCAGGCAGGCGTAGGCGATGTTGGGAGGCAAGCCGATGTGCTTCATCTCCACCTTGCCGGGTAGCAGAATCTCGCCGGATTCGATCACCAGCACGTCCGGGCGTTTGGCCACCTCGTCGGCGGGCAGGTCCAGTGGGCGCGCCACGTCGGTGATGACGCAGCCGGGCTTGACCTGCATGATGTCGAGCACTTTCTTGCCCGCGCCAGAGGTGGCGGTGACGATCATGTCCATCGTGCCAATGTCCTTATCAGCACGGGCCGACAGGAACAGCCTGGCGTCGGGTGATTCCTTCAGGATCGATTCCTTGAGCGCCAGCAGCTTGGCGGTTTCGGGTGAGACCAGGTAGACCTCCGTGGCCACGGTGGCCAGCATGCGCGCGCACACCGAACCAATGGCGCCGGTGGCGCCCACCACCATGGCTTTGAAGGCGACTTTTTGCCCCTTCCTTGGCGCGGGCAGTAGCCGCATGCGGAGCATGGCGTCGTGTGCCGCCCACAGGGCGCCCGAGGCGCTGTAGCTGTTGCCGGTGGTGATCGGCAAGGGGGCGCGTTTGGCGACGGTTAGACCCGCGTCGCCAACCACCTTGGTGAAGGCGCCCAGACCCATGATTTGCGCGCCCAGCCGCTTGGCCATGGCGGCCGCGTCGAGCAGCCGCCGGTAGGTGAACTCCGGACTGTGCGCCATGATCTCTTTGGGTGTGCCACCCACCGAGATCAGCCAGCCTTCGGCTTCGACGCCGCTGGGCGACTTGATGCCGCTGACCTTGGAGTAGACAAACGGCGGTGCGTAGGCCATTGCTTTCTCCAGCGAATCCATGAACACCGGCGGTGAGATTTGCGACAGCAGTTCAATCGGTTTCACTTTCTTGAAGTACTCCTGCGACAGCGGGTGAATGACGAAGGCAAACCGGTTGGTCCGTTTGAACCCATTGGGGTAGAGGATGCGCGGCTCCAACCCCAGATCAGTGATGATTTCCAGGTAATCGTCTTCGAGCAGGTCCTGCGCCGGTTTGCCGGAGGCGGCGAGGATCATGGCGTCCAGCAGGTTGGGCGCCAGGACGTGCCCAAACAGGTAGGGCGCGCCGTCGATCACCATGTGCACGCCCTTGTTCTTGAACTGGGCCAGCCGCTCGTCATTCACCGTCGAGGTGATGATGGTCTTGCCGGCCAGTTCTTCGATACCGAACTCGTCGAGGTCGTGCACATCGGCCACGATCACGGGGGCCTTCTGCATCGCCCGGCGCAGCACAAAGTGGGTCCAGTCTTTCACGGGCGCGCTGGACATGAGGGCGGGCGAGGTCCAGTCGGTGACGTAGTGGGCGCCGTTGGCGTACATCTCCAGCGCGTCGAGTGAGCCCAGCAGTTTGGGCACGCCGAGCTGGCGCACCGGGTCGGCAAATTGCAGGTTCTGGGTGTACTCCAGCAGCGATGCCGCGAGTTTGAAATTGGTGACACCCGAGAAGAACAACACCCGCGCGTTGTTGAAGTAGTTGCCCAGCTTGGCCTGCACATGACGGATCGCCCACTCCTGCAAGATGTCGTTCAGGCGGGCGCCGGTGGTGATGGGCACACGCTTGACCACCTCCATCAGGTGTTTGCTGTCCTTGTCCACATAACGTTTGGCGCCGACGCTGTAGCTGTCCTTGAGCACGCCCAGGCCGATGGCATCGGCGTGGCGCTCCCAGTGTTTCATCAGCTTGGTGGCCTTGGGCGTACTGCCATTGGTGCCAATGCGCTTGAGCTGGAACGGCTGGCCCATGAAAGTGGCCTTGATTTCAAAGTCCTGATTGCTGTGGCCCAGGCTGATGCTGACGACGTGTTTCATGGATGCTCGGGATGGGTAGGTGGTCGAAGCCCCGCGCAAGGCGTGGCTGGCATGGCTGGACTGACTCTAAAGCGGGACTCTGGACGCCTGTTTGTGATATGTCAAGAACCACCGCGCACAGCCAACATCCGACGATCAGTTGAGGACAGAGCTTGCCCCGCTTTGCGTGGCTGCGGTCTGTCCCGCAAGGTCTCAGGTGGGTACCAGCCGGGGGCCAGCCCACAGGACCTGATCAAGCACCGCTTGCACGCCCTGGCGTTGGGCCGGGTTGACGAGTTCGCCATGTTCGTCGAAGGCGGTACCAGCGTGACCCAGCGCAAATTGTTTGGGCGCCACCCAGCACTGCAGGTTGCGCAGCAGGGGGCATAGGTGTTCCAGGGAACGCAAGCCGCCCAGGCTGCCGGGGGATGCACTCAGCAGCCCGACCACTTTGCCTTCAAAGGGTTTGAGCCCATCGGACCATTGTGGGTTGCCCTTGACCGGGCTGGAGGCCCAGTCGATGGTGTTTTTGAGCAGGGCGGTGTAGCTGGCGTTGTACTCGGGCGAGCAGATGATCCAGGCGGGGTGTTCAGTCAGGATGGATTTGAGCCGGATCACGTCAACCGGTGTCGCGCGTGCTTCCAAGTCAGCGTTGTAGAGCGGGATGTCGAGTTCGCCGAGTTCGAGCAGGGTGACGTCGGTGCCCTTTACGCGCGCCAGCTTGGCGGCGAACTGTGCCAGGCGGCGGTTGTAAGAGTTCAGGCGGGTGCTGCCCGCAAAGATCAGGAGTTTCATCACCCGATTGTCGCGAACTTGCAATGTGGCTGGCGTGGCGCGGGGTTCTTGGTTCGCGCGCTTTGACTGAATACCCAATTGCCCGAACTCACCCCCTATCCCCCCAGCCCCCTTCCCACCCTCGCCAGGGCGGGAAGGGGGAGCCTCATTTGACCGCGCGATTCGGCAACGGGTAAACCGGGAGCCGTTGAAATCGGGGTTGGCTCGGCGGGAACTCAGTGGGTGAGTTCCGAGCGCCGGAGGCAGATTCGGCGGTTCGAGGTGAAGCCCATTTTTCCTCACTGCCTCGTCGCTGGCGCGTAGCGGCCAGCCGGTGGCGCAGCACAACTCCCGGAGCCGGTTACGACCGTTGGCAACCCATCTTGCCATGCGGCGGCAGTCGCGCCCGTCGCGCCGTGAACGCGTTGGTCGAGACCGAAAACCAAATGAGGCCCCCCGCTTCCGCCCGGTGGGGCGGGAGAGGGGCTGGGGGAGTGAGTGGGGGAGAGCAAGCCCGCCAGGCAAGCCCAATCCCGCTGACAACCGCCACGCCGCGCGCTAGATCGAGTCGCACCCCGGACGCGGATTTCGGCGTGGACGGGTAAAATTGAAGGCTCCCCTCTGATTTGGCGCGCGTTGCTTGCGCGCCGCCCATCCCATGTTGTACCCCCAGGAATTTGATGTCATCGTTGTGGGTGGCGGCCATGCCGGCACCGAGGCGGCGCTGGCCAGTGCACGCATGGGTTGCAAGACTTTGCTGCTGACCCACAACATCGAGACCCTCGGACAGATGAGTTGCAACCCGTCGATCGGCGGGATTGGCAAGGGGCATCTGGTCAAGGAGGTCGACGCCATGGGTGGCGCGATGGCTCAGGCCACCGATGAGGGGGGTATCCAGTTTCGCATTCTCAACTCCAGCAAGGGTCCGGCGGTGCGCGCCACGCGCGCCCAGGCCGACCGGGTCTTGTACAAGGCCGCCATACGCAGACGCCTGGAAAACCAGCCTAACCTGTGGTTGTTCCAGCAAGCGGTGGATGACCTGATGGTGGTGGGGGACCGGGTGGTGGGTGCGGTGACGCAAGTCGGTATCAAGTTTCGTGCCCGCACCGTGGTGCTGACGGCTGGCACCTTCCTGGATGGCAAGATCCATGTCGGCTTGAACAACTACTCCGCAGGGCGCGCTGGCGACCCGCCAGCGCTGAGTTTGAGTGCGCGTTTGAAGGAGCTCAAATTGCCGCAGGCACGCCTCAAGACCGGCACGCCACCACGTTTGGACGGCCGCAGCATCGACTTCTCCAGGTGCGTGGAGCAGCCGGGCGACGGCATGCCAGGTGGCATGAGCGCGCGCATGCCGGTTTTCAGTTTCATGGGTCGACCCGAACAGCATCCGCAGCAGATGTCGTGCTGGGTCACGCACACCAATGCCCGCACGCACGAGATCATCCGCAGCGGCTTCGATCGCAGTCCCATGTTCACCGGCAAGATTGAAGGGGTGGGACCGCGTTATTGCCCCAGCGTGGAAGACAAGGTCAACCGTTTCGCCGACAAAGACAGCCACCAGATTTTTCTGGAGCCAGAAGGCCTGACCACCAACGAGTACTATCCCAATGGCATCAGCACCAGCCTGCCGTTTGACGTGCAGTACGAACTGGTCCGCTCAATGGCCGGCCTGGAGAATGCGCACATTCTGCGGCCGGGCTACGCCATTGAATACGACTACTTCGATCCGACCCAGCTCAAGAGCAGTTTTGAGACCAGGGCTATCGGAGGCCTGTTCTTTGCCGGGCAGATCAACGGCACTACTGGTTACGAAGAGGCGGCGGCGCAGGGCCTGTTTGCCGGCATCAACGCGGCATTGCAGGCGGGGGTCAAAACGGCATGGCCGGGTGAAACCTGGGTGCCGCCGCGAGACCAGGCCTATCTGGGCGTGCTGGTGGATGACCTGATTACCAAGGGGGTTAGCGAGCCTTACCGAATGTTTACCAGTCGGGCCGAGTTCCGCCTGCAGTTGCGCGAAGACAATGCCGACCTGCGCCTGACCGAGGTGGCGCGTCAATTGGGCTTGGTGGACGATGCGCGCTGGGCTGCGTTCAGCCGCAAGCGCGATGCTGTTTCACGTGAAACAGAGCGTTTGCGTTCGATTTGGGTAAGCCCTAAGAACCTCGCGGCGGCGGAGTCCGAGCGGGTTCTGGGCAAGGTAATTGACCATGAATACAACCTGGCGGATTTGCTGCGACGTCCGGATGTGAGTTACGGACAACTGATGTCGCTGGACGCCGGCAAGTACGCTGACGTGGACTTGATGCTCGGTGTTTCACGTGAAACAGGTGTCGCGATGACTGGCGAGGCACGCCTGGCGCAAGCGGTAATTGAGCAGGTGGAGATTGCGGCAAAGTACTCGGGTTATATCGAGCGACAGCGCGGCGAGGTGGACCGGGCCGCGCACTACGAGCACCTGCGTTTGCCTGATCAACTGGACTACATGCAGGTCTCTGCACTCAGCATCGAAGCGCGGCAAAAGCTGAATATGCACCGGCCGGAAACGCTGGGCTTGGCCTCGCGCATATCGGGCATTACACCGGCCACGATCTCCTTGCTGCTGATTCACTTGAAGCGCAGCAGCTTCAAGGAGTTTGCCGCAGCCGGCCAGGTGGTGTTTTCAGGCGGCGACCGCGACGGCGCGCCGGGCAAGTGATGCGCCATCTGGACGCGGCCCTGCGACACGGGCTCCAAGCCTTGGGCTTGACTTTGCACGACCAGCGGGTGACCGCGCTGCTGGGCTACCTTGAGCTAATTCAGAAGTGGACCCAGGTCTACAACCTAACGGCGGTGCGCGACCCCGTCGAGATGTTGACGCACCACTTGCTTGACAGCTTGGCGGTGATCGAGCCCTTGCGCAGGGTGCTCGCCGAACAGGAGGCTGGGCAGGAGGGCGGTTCACCGGGGTGGCACCGTCTGTTGGATGTCGGTTCCGGGGCCGGCCTGCCGGGCGTGGTGATTGCGATTTGTTGCCCCGATATTTCGGTCGATTGCGTGGACACGGTGGGCAAGAAGGCAGCCTTCATTCGGCAGGTGGCGGCGAGCCTGAAGCTGCCCAATCTGCGCGGCATCCACGCGCGCGTGGAGCGCCTAACGGACAAGTACCAGGTGGTCAGCTCCCGCGCCTTCGCCTCGTTGGCCGACTTCACTCAATGGTCGCAGGCTGCCTTGGCGGACCAGGGGGTTTGGCTGGCGATGAAGGGCAAACACCCAGCGGATGAAATCGCTGCGTTGCCGGCGTCGGTGGAAGTGTTTCACGTGGAACCGTTGACGGTGCCGGGGCTGGGGGCGGAGCGATGCACGGTGTGGATGCGGACTCGGCGGGCGTAGGGCTGGTTCTTTTATAGCGTGCCCGTTGGGGTGGCGGATCTGTTGCAGTGGTGGATGGGTTGGGGCATGCGTTTTGCTCCGTGTCCCCCGGCCTTCGGCCTCCTCCTTTACCTACGCAAAACGCATACCCCAACCCATCTGCGGGCGTCGATTGCACTCGCTCACAAGCAAGCACGGCAAGTCGCGGTGACCGGCATCGCTGCCGAACACTGATGAACATGACTCATGTTGGGACGCACCCTGAGAAGTGGGGGCTTCCAACACCGTAGGCTGGAGTGGCCCAGGGGGTTTTACGCAGGTAAAGGAGGAGGCCGAAGGCCGGGGGACACGGAGTAAAACCACCTGGGCCACTCCAGCCGGCCAGCCTCACCAACCGCCTCAATCGAACAGAGAGCCCCAGCCAACAAACCCCAGACCAAAACCCAAGGCCGTCTAACGTAAACTCACCTCTCCATCCCCAAAGGAAATCCCCATGCTTGGCGTTACCGACTACGGCACCTTTATCGTCACCGTGATTGTTTTCTTGCTGATCCCCGGCCCCGGCAACCTGGCCCTGATCACTTCCACCAGCAAGGGCGGTATCGGCGGTGGACTCGGGGCCACGCTGGGCGTGATTCTGGGTGACCAGGTGTTGATGTGGTCGGCCGTGGCCGGCGTGGCCGCTTTGTTGGCCGCCTACCCGGATGCCTTCAACGCCGTGCAGTGGTTGGGCGCCGCCTACCTGGGGTGGCTGGGCCTCAAGATGTTGCTGGCCAAGCCCGGCGCGGCGCCGGTGCTCAACATCACCGCCGGCCACTACCTTCGCCAGGCGCTGATGATCACCTTGCTCAACCCCAAGGCGATCTTGTTCTATATGGCTTTCTTCCCGCTGTTCGTGGACCCGGCGCGCCAGCAGGGCTTGCTCACCTATGGCTTCATGGCCGCGACCATTGCCGCCATCACGTTCTTGTACGGTTTGTGCTCGGTGCTGCTGACCTACTTTCTGGCCGAGCGCATCCGCGCCAACCCCGTGGTGTCGCGCGTGCTGGAAAAAATCGCCGGCTTGTTCCTGATCGGCTTTGGCGTGAAGCTGGCGGTGTCGCGCTGAATGGCGCTGCCCTCCTTGTTTCACGTGAAACGTTGAAGCCCGTCGCCGGTTCCTGTCTTTTCCACTGAGCACCCATGGCCAAAATTTTCTGTGTCGCCAACCAAAAGGGCGGTGTCGGCAAGACCACCACCACCGTCAACCTGGCAGCGGGTTTGGCCAAAGTCGGTCAGCGCGTATTGATGGTCGACCTCGACCCCCAGGGCAATGCCACCATGGGTTCGGGTGTGGACAAGCGCAAGCTTGAACTGACGGTCTACGACGTGTTGCTCGAATCCGCGTCGGTGCGCGAGGCGCGCACCACCAGCCCCAAGCTGATCGAAGCCGGTTGCGGCTACGACATTCTGGGTGCCAACCGCGAGTTGGCTGGCGCCGAGGTGGAATTGGTCGAGGTGGAGCGACGCGAGAAACGCCTGAAACAGGCCATGGTGGAAGTGGACCCCGACTACGACTTCATCCTGATCGACTGTCCGCCGTCCTTGTCGATGCTCACGCTCAATGGCCTGTGTTGCGCCCACGGCGTGATCGTGCCGATGCAGTGTGAGTACTTCGCCCTGGAAGGCCTGACCGATCTGGTCAACACCATCAAGCAGGTTCACGCCAATCTGAACAAGGATCTGGCCATCATCGGGCTGCTGCGCGTGATGTTCGACCCGCGCATCACCCTGCAACAACAAGTCAGCGACCAGCTCAAGTCGCATTTCGGCGAGAAGGTGTTCAACGCCGTGATTCCGCGCAATGTTCGCCTGGCTGAAGCGCCCAGTTATGGCGTGCCGGGCGTGGTGTTTGATCCGGCCTCCAAGGGCGCCCAGGCGTTTGTCGCGTTCGCCCAGGAAATGGTCGAGCGCATCGAGCGCATGACCCCGGGATCGAACAAGATCTAAAGTCAAATCGGCCATTTGGCCATTTGGCCAATTGGGGATTACATGAACAGCTATAAAAAGAATAGCAAGTGAGTTCTGACAACATTTTGATTCTGCCGGGTTGGCAAGACTCCGGCCCCGGCCATTGGCAGACCCTGTGGGAGGCCCGTCACGGCTACCTGCGCGTGCAGCAGCACGATTGGTTGCGCCCCTTGCGCGGCGACTGGATCGCACGGCTTGAAGACGTGTTGCTGGCGCGCCAGGCCGAGGGGCGTGCCGCGGCGGTACTGGCCGCGCACAGCCTGGGTTGCCAACTGGTGGCGGCATGGGCGGCGCATTCCCACAACACGCACCTCGTCCAGGGTGCGCTGCTGGTGGCGCCACCCGATACTGAACGAGACGACCTGCGCGGGATGCTGCCGAGTTGGGCTCCGGTGCCGTTGGGCCAACTGCCCTTCGCCTCGGCAGTGTTTGCCAGCAGCGATGATCCGTTTTGTGCGCTTGACCGCGCCCGACGGTTTGCCGCCGATTGGGGCGCGGACTTCGTCGTGGCTGGCGCGCGCGGGCATCTCAACGCGGACTCCGGTTTGGGCCACTGGCCGCAGGCGCAGCAGGCGCTGCAGGCATTGATCGCCGGCGAGACAATCAACAAGGAAAACTGAATGGTCACCAAGAAACCCAAAGGCCTCGGCCGTGGACTTGAAGCTTTGCTCGGACCCCGGTTCGATGACACCGCAGCCAGCGCTGGTGCCGACGCCGCCAACCCGGGCTTGCCAGCCTCGCTGCTGCTGACCGACCTGGTGCCCGGCAAGTACCAGCCACGCACCCGCATGGACGAGGGCGCCTTGTACGAGTTGGCGGAATCGATCAAGGCGCAGGGCATCATGCAACCGATCCTGGTGCGCCAGCTCAAGGACGGCGCCAACCAGGGCAAGTACGAGATCATCGCCGGCGAGCGGCGCTTCCGCGCGGCGCGGCTGGCGGGACTGGACAGCGTGCCGGTGCTGGTGCGCGATGTGCCCGACGAGGCCGCCGCTGCCATGGCGCTGATTGAGAACATTCAACGCGAAGACCTCAATCCCCTGGAAGAAGCCCAGGGTCTGCAACGACTGGTCAAGGAGTTTGGGCTCACACATGAGCAAGCCGCGCAGGCCGTGGGGCGCTCGCGCAGTGCCGCCAGCAACTTGCTGCGCCTGCTCAACCTGGCCGAACCGGTCCAAACCATGCTGATGGCGGGCGACCTCGACATGGGCCACGCACGCGCCCTGTTGGCGCTGGACCGCGCCACCCAGATCACCGCGGGCAACCAGATTGCGGCGAAAAAAATGTCGGTACGCGAGGCCGAGAGTCTGGTCCGACGCCTCAGCGCCGAGTTCACCCTGACTTCAGCGAAACCCAAGAAAGAGAAGTCCCGCGACTTGAAGCGCGTGGAAGAAGAACTGTCGGATCTGTTGATGGCGCAAGTCGAAGTGCGGGTCAAGAAGCGCGTCAAACGCTCCGGGCGTCTGGAAGAAATGGGCGAGCTCAGCATCCAGTTCGGCTCGCTCGACGAGTTGGGCGGCCTGATCGACAAACTCACCCGCGGTGCACGATCATGATGCTTTGCGGGACAGACCGGAGCTCCGCGACGCTCTGTCCTCAACTGATTGTCGGATGTCCGCTTTGCGGGACAGACCGGAGCTCCGCGACGCTCTGTCCTCAACTGATCAGACAATGATGTTGAGCGTGCTGTGGCCCTTGCCCGCGCTACTGGCGTGGGCCTGTGCCTGGGGGTTCTTTCTGGGCGCGGTGGAGTTGGGTTTGAGCGCGGCCATGTCCATGATTGGGGCGAGCGCATTGGGAATCGCGCTGACGCGTTTGGGCTCGAACTGGTGGCGGCGGGTTTTGATCGGCTTGGGGTTTCCACTGTCGCTGGCGATATCGGGTCTGGCCAGCGCTCCCGCCTGGGTCTGGCTGATTCCATTGGCCCTGATGTTGTTGATCTACCCCTTGAACGCGTGGCGCGATGCGCCGCTGTTCCCGACGCCCGCCAATGCGTTGCGGGAGCTGCCACGCTACGCGCCACTGCCCGATGGGGCGCTGGTGCTGGACGCCGGCTGCGGTCTGGGCGACGGCCTGATTGCGCTGCGCCAAGCCTACCCGCAAACCAGACTTTACGGCCTGGAGTGGAGTTGGCCCCTGCGGGCCCTGTGCGCCGTGCGCTGCCCTTGGGCGCACGTGCGCAAGGGCGACATTTGGCGCGCCGACTGGCGCCCCTACGAGATGGTGTATTTGTTCCAGCGGCCCGAGAGCATGTCGCGCGCCGCCAAGAAGGCGCTGCAGCAGTTGCAGCCGGGCGCCTGGCTGGTCAGTCTGGAGTTCGAGGCGCCGGCCCTGCGGCCGCACAGTGCCTTGGTGGCCGCGGACGGACGCCCGGTGTGGTTGTACCAGGCACCCTTTCACACCACCGTGTTCACGAGTGACGAGTGACGCGGCAAACTCCCCGTATCGTCAGCCCTGGTCGTATCATGGGGTCTTGCCGCAACCACCCGCTTTTCGGACCCATCAAGAACATGAGTGAAGAAAACTGCCCAGCGCCCGGCGCCACCGCGGAGGCCTCCGTTCAGGATGTGGTCATCTTCGCCATGGCAAGTTTGGCCGAGACACGCGAGTCCCACTCGCGCAACCACATCCTTCGCGTTCAGCACTACCTCAAGGTTCTGGCTCAGACACTCAAGGACCATCCGCGTTTTGCGGCGGCCTTGACACCTGCGCAGATTGCCGCCTTGTACCAATCTGCCCCGCTGTATGACATGGGCACGATTGGCATCCCGGATCGGATCCTGCTCAAGCCCGGTAGTCTGACGGTGGCCGAGTTCGAGATCATGAAGACCCACACCACGCTCGGTTTCGAGGCTTTGCTGCACGCCGAGAGAACGCTGGGGCGCGACATTGAGTTCCTGCAAACCGCCAAGGAGCTGACCCTGTCGCACCAGGAGAAGTGGGACGGGACGGGCTATCCCAATGGCTTGAGCGGCGACCAGATCCCGGTCAGCGCGCGTTTGATGGCCATTGCGGACGTCTACGATGCCTTGACCAACGACCGGGTCTACAAGGCCGGTGTTCCCCATGACAAGGCGGTGCAGGTCATCTTCCAGGGGCGCGGCAGTCACTTTGATCCGGACATGGTGGACGCCTTCATCGAGATCCAGGAAGAGTTCCGCCTGATCGCCCAGTGTTACGCCGACAGCGATGCGGACATGCAGAAGAAGATCGACTACCTGGCCAATGCCATCGCGGAGGATGCGGGCACCTGAGGTGCCATGGGTTCACAGCGCCGCAACTTCCACCAGGCAGTCATAAAAGGTCGGCCCGTGGCCCAGGTCGGTCAACTTCTGACTGGTGAGTTCGTTCACATTGGTGCCGGCCAGGCCGAACTTGCGCCACCACACCCCCAGGCCATTGACCACGCGCGGGCGAGCCCGATCCGAGATCGTCAGCTTGCAGCGGTACTCGCCGCGTTGGTTGTAGACGCGCACGATCTGGCCACTGCTCAGGCCGCGCGCGGCGGCATCGGTCGCGTGCATTTCCAGCAAGGGCTGGCCCTCGCTCTCGCGCAGGCTCGCGACGTTGACAAAGCTTGAGTTGAGGAAGTTCCTGGCCGGTGGGGAGATCATCGCCAGCGGATAGGCCGGATCGGTGCCCAGTGTTTCATGATTGGGCAGGTGGTCGGGTAGCCCGTCCTGGCCGCTGGCCGCCAGGCGTGCACTGAAGAACTCGCACTTGCCCGAGGCGGTGGGAAAGTTCCCTTGAGCAAAGGGCGCATCGGCGATCTTGAGTGTCGAGAATCCCTGGCTCAGAAGCTCGTCAAAATCCACCGCTGAGCCGTAGGCCGCGCGGCACAGCGTTAGATCGTCTTGCGTGAAGCAATCGTCCTGGTAGCCCATGGCCCGCGCCAGTTCGCGGAACACCTGGGTGTTGGGCTTGCACTGGCCCAGCGGCGCGATGGCCGGGCGGTTGAGCAACACGTCGGTGTGACCGTAGCTCAGGTGCACGTCCCAATGTTCGAGTTGGGTGGTGGCGGGCAGGATGTAGTCGGCATAGTCCGCCGTGTCGGTTTGAAAGTGCTCCAGCACCACCGTGAACAGGTCCTCCCGCGCGAATCCCCGCACCACCTTGGCGGAGTCGGGCGCAACCGCTACGGGATTGCTGTTGTACACCACCAAGGCTTCAATGGCGGGGCCGAAGTCGGCCGAGCTGGGACGCAGCAAATCGTCCCCAATCGTGACCATGTTGAGGGTGCGCGGGGTGCGCGGCGCCAGCAGGTCGGGGCGTTGCAGCGCCGCGCCGTCAACCGGAAAACGCCCAGAACTGGACAACAACATGCCCCCGGCGCGATGGCGCCAGGCGCCAATCAGCGCCGGCAGGGATGCCACCAAGCGCACCGCGTTGCCGCCGCCGTGGACCCGCTGCATGCCGTAATTCAGGCGGATGGCGGCCGGTTCGCCGCGGTGTGCACAGGCGCCGTAGTCGCGCGCCAGGGCGCGCACCTGCTCGGGCTGCAGGCCGCACACGGCGGCGACACGTTCGGGCGGCCACAGCAGCGCGCGTTCGCGCAGGGCGTCCCAACCCAGCGTGTACTGCCCCAGGTAGTCATGGTCCAGCCAATCGTTGTGAATCAGCTCGTGCATCAACCCAAGTGCCAGCGCGCCGTCGGTGCCCGGCAACAGCGCAATGTGCTCGTGGCATTTGTCAGCGGTCTCACTCTTGCGCGGATCAATGCAGATCAGTTTCGCGCCATTGCGCTTGGCCAGTTGCGCGTAACGCCAGAAATGCAGGTTGCTGGTGATCGAGTTGCTGCCCCAGATCAGGATCAGCTTGGCTTGTGCAAAAAACTCCACCCCCATGCCCACCTTGCCGCCCAGGGTGTGGACCAGTCCCTCGCCGCCGGCCGTGGAGCAGATGGTGCGCTCCAGCAGGGAGGCGCCCAGGCGGTGGAAGAACCGCGAGGACATGCTGTCGCCCTGCACCAGCCCCATGGTGCCGGCGTAGCTGTAGGGCAGGATCGCCTCGGGCGCGCGCGCCGCAATGGCGCCCAATCGGGTCGCAATGTCCTGTAACGCCTGCTCCCAGCTTACCGGCGCAAACTGGCCAGCGCCCTTGGGACCGACGCGTTTGAGCGGGCGCAGGATGCGCTCAGGGTGGTAGGTGCGCTCCGGATAGCGCGAGACCTTGGTGCACAGGGTGCCGCCGGTATGCGGGTGGTCGGGATTGCCTTGGACCTTGACTGCAATCCCGTTCTCGACGGTGGTCAACAGGGCGCAGGTGTCGGGGCAGTCGTGAGGGCACGCGCCGCGTACCTGGGTAAGCGTGGTGGGCGGGGCAATGGCAGACATCAGCGGGCTCGATCAAATGATGTGGTGGTGGCGAGTTTAAGCCGCACTGTCATTTGAAGCCTACGTGGATGGCACATCGGCGCCGGGCAGGTTTGTCGGACTCGGCATAAACTGTGCCACTGAAACCGAGCGGAACAGGCCTTCAGCGGTGGCCCCAACTAAGCCGGGACTCTTGCGGGACAGATCTTCAGCTCTGTCCCCAACTGATTAGGAAATGTATGAAACTAATTGACTCGATCGTCGCCCAGGCGCCAGAGCTGGCGGCGCTGCGTCGTGATATCCACGCGCATCCGGAATTGTGTTTTGAGGAAGTCCGCACGGCTGACGTGGTGGCCCAGAAGCTCGCCGAGTGGGGCATCCCGATTCACCGCGGCTTAGGTGGCACCGGCGTGGTGGGCATTGTCAAGGCGGGAAACTCCGAGCGTGCGATTGGCCTGCGTGCCGACATGGATGCGCTGCCAATGCAGGAATTCAATACCTTCAGCCATGCCAGCCGTTACGCCGGAAAAATGCACGCTTGCGGCCACGACGGCCACACCGCCATGCTGCTGGCGGCGGCGCAGCACCTGTCGGTCCACCGCAACTTCGACGGCACGGTCTATTTGATTTTTCAGCCAGCCGAGGAGGGCGGCGGCGGGGCGCGCGCGATGATCAAGGAGGGCCTGTTCGACCAGTTCCGGATGGATGCCGTGTTTGGCATGCACAACTGGCCAGGCGCGCAGGTCGGCAAGTTTGCCGTCAGCGCCGGGCCGGTGATGGCGTCGAGCAATGAGTTCAAGATCACCATCCGCGGCAAGGGTGGCCACGCCGCCATGCCACACAACAGCGTCGATCCAGTCACCATTGCCTGCCAGATGGTGCAGGCGTTTCAGGCCATCGTCAGCCGCAACAAGAAGCCGGTCGATGCGGGCGTGATCTCGGTCACCATGATCCATGCCGGGGAAGCCACCAACGTGATTCCCGATAGCTGCGAGCTGCAGGGTACCGTGCGAACGTTCTCGGTGGCGGTGCTGGACATGATCGAACAGCGCATGCAGCAGGTGGCCGAACACACCTGTGCCGCTTTTGACGCGCAATGCGAGTTCGAGTTCGTGCGCAACTATCCCCCCACCATCAACTCCGCCAAGGAAGCCGAGTTTGCCAGCCGGGTGATGGCCAGCATCGTGGGGGAACAAAATGTTGGCGCTCAGGAGCCCACCATGGGGGCCGAAGACTTTGCCTACATGCTGCAGGCCTTGCCGGGTTGCTACGCCTTCATTGCCAACGGCGATGGGGCGCACCGCGAGATCGGCCATGGCGGTGGTCCTTGCATGTTGCACAACCCGAGTTACGACTTCAATGACGAGCTGATCCCCTTGGGCGCCACCTACTGGGTTCGGCTGGCCGAGGCCTGGCTCCCGCCAGTGCGCCGGGGAGATGCATCGTGATCGGCGTGGCACAGAGCTTCGCGGCGTCGTATGCGCAAGCCAGGACGAAATTCCTGGAGGCCGCCGCGAGCGCCGGTGTGCCGGTGCGTTCGTATGTACATCCCCTGAAAGGGTGCGACGGCGAGGAACTGGCGCTGGATGTGGCGCTGGACGGGGCCGCCGATGCGGACCGATTGTTGATCCTCAGCAGCGCCTGCCATGGGGTGGAGGGGTTTTGTGGGAGCGGCGTGCAGGTGCACGCCATGCACGATCCGGCGTGGCGACAGCATGCCCGTGAGCATGGCGTGGCGGTGCTTTATTTGCATGCGCTCAACCCACATGGTTTTTCCCATCGACGCCGGGTGACCAACGAGAACGTGGATCTGAACCGCAATTTCCAGGACTTCTCCGGCCCCCTGCCTGCCAACGAGGCCTACCGTGCGCTGCATCCCTTGTTGTTGCCAACGGTCTGGCCGCCCGATGCGGCCAACACGGCGGCGGTGTCAAGCTTCCTGGAGCACCAGGGCATCGACGCCTTTCAGGCGGCGGTCTCGCGCGGACAGCACGAGTTTCCCGATGGTTTGTTTTTTGGCGGTACCGAGCCGACCTGGAGCAACCATACGGTGCGCCAGGTGCTGCGTGACTACGCCCGCGTTGCGCACCACGTGGCCTGGATTGATTTGCATACCGGGCTGGGTCCCAGCGGATTGGGTGAACGCATCTATGCCGGCCGGGACGATTCCGAAGCGCTGCAGCGCGCGCGCCAGTGGTGGGATGGCGGCGGCGCAACGCCCATTACCTCGATCTATGACGGTTCATCCAGCTCGGCTTTCCTGACCGGCTTGATGTGGATGGCGATCTACCAGGAGTGCCCGCAAGCCGAGTTCACCGGCATCGCCATGGAGTATGGAACACAGCCGCTACCGCAGGTGATGCTGGCACTGCGCGCCGACCATTGGTTGCACAATCACCCGCAGGCCCCAGCGTCGCTGGCCAGCCAGATCCACCAGAAGATGATGGACGCGTTTTATACTGATACCGAAGTCTGGCAGGCACAGGTAGTCAGTCAGGCCAGGCAGTCGCTGCATCAGGCGGTACTCGGTTTGAGCACGCCGGAAGCGGCCGCCTGAGACTTTGCGGGACAGACCGGAGCGAAGCGACGCTCTGTCCTCAACCGATCGTCGGATGTCACCGGAGGTAGCCCACATGACCGAATGGCGTTCACTTGGTCCTCGCGAGAGGTCGCCCGCGCTGGGAATGGCCAATCAACGCAAGACGGCACAGGGCAATCGTTTTTCGTTTGTTCAGCAGGACTTCGAGATCGAAGATCCGACCTTCGATATCACCGGTCGATTTCCGGTGTCGCCCAAGGACTACGGTTTCTCGATCCGCGGCTACGAAGGGGGGCGTACCGCGTGGGCGCGCGACTTCGCCAACGGCACCATGCTGGTGATGAATGGCGATGGCCTGTCGCACGTCCTGTCCCAGCGCGTTCCTGCGCGCATCATGTTCATCGGTCTGGATGGCCAGGTGCTGCAGGATACCGCCATGCAAGGGCGCCCGAGTGACCCGGACTCCGAGCAAGTAACCGTGCGCCTGGTCGTCAGTGCCATGGTCGCGCTCAATGGCGAGACGCCCGAGTCGGCCCGCGTGCAGTTGACCGACCTGATCCATCGCACCGTGTTGAGCGGCCCTTTGTCGGCTACCTCGCGGGCGCTTGTCACGCACTGCGCGTTTGAGTTGAGCACGGTCCATGCGACCGACACGACGGGGCGCTCGGATACCGATTTCTCGCGGCTACTTGACTTCTGAGTGGCTGTAGTGACGGCGCCGCAGGGCACCCGGCCGCCATTCGATTCAGCTCGCGAAGCGACGCGATGCCATTTCCAGCAGGCCGTCAAAGATCAGGTTGTCAACCAGTTCGAAGGGCGCTGACATGCTCGGTGCCATTTTCCACCCAGCGCCACCGGTCATGATGCAGTGCGGCTCGGCACCGCAGTGAGCGCGCACATGTTGCACCATGCGCTCGACAGCACCGGCAATCGCGTAGGTGCCCCCGCTGGTCAGGGCATCACTGGTATTGGTCGGGAACTCGCGCACCTCGCCGGTTGGCACATGCAGCCCGGCGGTGCCGGACTCCAGTGCGCGCAACATGATGCCGTGGCCGGGCAGAATCAGGCCGCCCAGGAACCGGCCCGTGGCATCGATGGCCTCCACCGTGACAGCGGTGCCCACCATCACCACTACCATCGGGCGCGCCGGGCCCTGCGCCAATGAGCGGTGCCAGGCACCAATCATCGCGACCCAGCGGTCGGCGCCCAGCCGCGCTGGAAAATCGTAGCCATTGGTCAGCCCCGCCTCGGCGACGCTCGCCACCACCCACTGCGTCGACACGTCCCAGATCTCCATCTGCTCCTCGACGCGGCGCTTGATGGCGTCGCCCGCCACGATGCAGCCCAGCATGCGTTGCGGCGCGTGCAGATTGGCCCAGGCGCCTTCGGCCAGCTTGTCCACGTGCTCCAGGAATTCGGCCCCGTGGTCGAGCAGGGCGGCGCCGGGATTGGGTGCCTGGTAGAGGGCCCATTTCAGGCGGGTGTTGCCGACGTCGATTGCCAGGAAGGTCATGGCTCAATTATCACCAAAGGACGGGTATTCCTGCAAAGCGGGCGATTGGCGCCTGCTGCCCTTTGTGCAGCCGGCGCCAATTGCCGGGCCCCGAATACCCTATTTCCTGAACTCGCCCCCATTCCCCCCAACCCCCTTTCCACCCTCGCCAGGGCGGGAAGGGGGAGCCTCATTTGACCGCGCGATTCGGCACCGGGCAAACCGGGAAAGGTTGAAATCAGCGTTGGCGCGGCAAAAACTCAGGGCACGAGTTCCGAGCGCCGGAGGTAGATTCGGCGATTCGAGGTGAAGCCCATTTTTCCTTACTGCCTCGTCGCTGGCGCGCAGCGGCCAGCCGGTGGCGCCGCACAACTCTCGGAGTCAGTTACGACCGTTGGCGACTACTCTTGCCGAGCGGCGGCAGTCGCGACGGTCGCGCCGTGAACGCGTTGGTCGAGACCAGAAACCAAATGAGGCTCCCCTCTTGCGCCCGGCGGGGCGGGAGAGGGGCTGGGGGAGTGAGTGGGGGAAATAAGAGAGGTTGGCAATGCTAGCCTGTTGGCCACCGCTACCACCCCAGGCGACATCAGTTCGAATCGCACCCCCGGGCGTGATCGAAGATGACGAAAACCATGTGGTCGGCTATGATTGACGTTTACGTAAACGTCAATCAGCACGCGAGTCGTTCAGAGCCCCGACGAACGCTGGCCGACGCCTGAGGTTGCTGACGAGAGAGAAAACACCATGACCGACCTGTCCGCCGAGTTCAAAGCCCTGGCCGCCTACCGTCCCGCGCACAAGGTGCGTTTCGTTACCGCCGCCAGCCTGTTCGACGGGCACGACGCGGCGATCAACATCATGCGCCGCATCCTGCAGGGCATGGGTGCGGAGGTGATTCACCTGGGGCACAACCGCAGCGTCGATGACGTGGTGACGGCCGCCCTGCAGGAAGACGTGCAGGGCATTGCCATCAGTTCCTACCAGGGCGGGCACGTCGAATACTTCAAGTACATGATTGATCTGCTCAGGGCCCGTGGCGGTGCGCACATCAAGGTGTTTGGCGGCGGCGGCGGCGTGATTGTTCCGTCCGAGATCAGCGAATTGCAGGGCTATGGCGTGACCCGCATTTACAGTCCGGAAGACGGACAGCGCATGGGTCTGGCTGGCATGATTGGCGAGATGATGATGCGTTGTGATGCCGATCTGAGGGGCTACGCGCCGACCGATGTCACGGCGATTGCGGGCCACGCCGACGCCAACTGGCGCGCCTTGGCGCAACTGATCACCGCCCTGGAGAGCGCGCGGGGCGACGGCACGGCACTCAGCCCCGCCTTGGGCGCACTGGTGCAAGACATGCGTGCCCAAGCCGCATTGGTCAAGACGCCGGTGCTGGGTATCACCGGCACCGGTGGCGCGGGCAAGTCGTCCCTGACGGATGAGCTGATTCGTCGCCTGCGGCTCGACCAGGACGACCGCCTGCGCGTGGCCGTCATCAGCATTGACCCGTCGCGGCGCAAGAGCGGGGGCGCCCTGTTGGGCGATCGCATTCGCATGAATGCGATCAGTCCGTGGCAGCAAGGTGCACGAGTCTTCATGCGCAGCCTGGCCACGCGCGACTTTGGCTCCGAGATCAGCGCCGCCTTGCCCGATGTGATCGCTGCCTGCAAGGTGGCCGGCTTCGACCTGATCGTGGTCGAGACCTCCGGCATTGGCCAGGGCGACGCGGCGATCGTGCCGCATGTCGATGTGCCGATGTACGTGATGACACCCGAGTTCGGCGCGGCCAGCCAGCTTGAGAAAATCGACATGCTGGATTTTGCCGAGTTTGTGGCGATCAACAAGTTCGACCGCAAGGGTGCGGTCGACGCGCTGCGAGACGTGGCCAAACAAGTGCAGCGCAATCGTGAGGCGTTCACCATACCGCCCGAGCAGATGCCGGTGTTCGGCACCATGGCGGCGCGCTTTAACGACGACGGCGTGACCGCGCTGTACCAGGCGCTGAAAGTCCGGTTGACCGAGTTTGGGATGAGCTTTACCGAAGGTCGCCTGCCGGCGGTCGCGGTGCGCCACAGCACCAACCAGACCCCAATCGTGCCGGCGGCACGGGTACGTTACCTGGCCGAGATCAGCGACACCGTGCGCGGCTACAAGGCGCGCGCGCGCAGCCAGGCCCGTGTGGCGCGCGAGTTGCAGCAACTCAATGAGACGGCGCGCATGTTGCACGAGGACGACGCTGATCGCGATGGCGCCAAGAACACCGTGCTGCGCCTGGCCAGCGCGCGCGCCCAGCGCCTGGACGGCGCCGCCCACAAGCTGCTGGCGCAATGGCCCGAGATGCAGCGTGCCTACGCGGGTGACGAATACGTCGTCAAAATTCGTGACAAGGAAATCCGCACGGCCCTGACCACCAAGTCCTTGAGCGGCACCACCATCCGCAAGGTGGCCTTGCCCGGCTTCGAGGACCATGGCGAAATCCTCAAGTGGCTGATGCTCGACAACGTGCCGGGCAGCTACCCCTATACCGCTGGCACCTTTGCCTTCAAGCGCGAGGGCGAGGACCCAACCCGCATGTTCGCCGGCGAGGGCGATGCGTTTCGCACCAACACCCGCTTCAAGCTGCTCAGCGCCGGCATGGCGGCCAAACGTCTGTCCACCGCCTTCGATTCCGTCACGCTGTACGGCAATGATCCCGACCCGCGCCCCGACATCTACGGCAAGGTCGGCAACAGCGGTGTGTCGATTGCCACGCTGGACGACATGAAGGTGCTCTATGGCGGCTTCGATTTATGCAGCCCCAGCACCAGCGTGAGCATGACCATCAACGGCCCGGCACCGTCGATTCTCGCGATGTTCATGAACACCGCCATCGACCAGAACACGACCAAGTTCAAGGTCGACAACGGCCGCGAGCCGACTGACACCGAGATCGAGAAGATCCGCGAATGGGTGCAGGAGAACGTGCGTGGCACCGTGCAGGCCGACATCCTGAAAGAAGACCAGGGCCAGAACACCTGCATCTTCTCCACCGAGTTCTCGCTCAAGGTGATGGGCGATATTGCCGAGTACTTCGTGCACAACCGGGTGCGCAATTTCTACTCGGTGAGCATCAGCGGCTATCACATCGCCGAAGCCGGCGCCAACCCGATCAGCCAACTGGCGTTCACGCTGTCCAACGGCTTCACCCTGGTGGAAGCCTATTTGGCGCGCGGCATGCACATCGACGACTTCGCGCCCAACCTGAGCTTCTTCTTCAGCAACGGAATGGACCCCGAGTACACCGTGATGGGCCGCGTGGCGCGGCGCATCTGGGCGGTGGCGATGAAAGAGAAATACGGTGCCAACGAGCGCAGCCAAAAGCTCAAGTACCACATCCAGACGAGCGGCCGCAGCCTGCACGCGCAAGAGATCCAGTTCAACGACATCCGCACCACGCTGCAAGCGCTGATTGCCATCTACGACAACTGCAACAGCCTGCACACCAATGCTTTCGATGAGGCCATCACCACCCCCACCGAAGACAGCGTGCGCCGTGCCATGGCGATCCAGCTCATCATCAACCGCGAGTGGGGCCTGGCCAAGAACGAGAACCCGAATCAGGGCGCCTTCATCATCGAGGAGTTGACCGAGCTGGTGGAAGAAGCGGTGCTGTCCGAGTTCACGGCAATAGCTGATCGCGGCGGTGTATTGGGCGCGATGGAAACCGGCTACCAGCGCGGCAAGATTCAGGACGAGAGCATGACCTACGAGATGCTTAAACACACCGGCGAGTTGCCCATCATTGGTGTCAATACCTTCCGCAACCCGCATGGGGACGCGGTGATGGACAAGCTCGAACTGGCGCGCTCGACCGAGGACGAAAAACAAAGCCAGCTTAGACGCCTGCAAGACTTCCACACGCGCCACGCGGCGCAGGCGCCAGCGCAACTCAAGCGCTTGCAGCAGGCGGTGATCGAGAACCGCAACGTCTTCGAGGTGCTGATGGACGCGGTGCGTGTCTGTTCACTCGGCCAGATCACCAACGCGCTGTTTGAAGTGGGTGGGCAGTACCGGCGCAATATGTAGCGCCGTATGCCCGCGCACTGAGGCGGGTCAGCCGCCCTTCTTCGCGCGCTTGCCAGGGTTCTTCTTGTTGCGGGTGGCGGGGCCACGTTCCAGGCTACGGCGTTGGCCCTTGCCCGTGGTGAAGCACGCGCCAGTGGGGGCAACGGGTTTGGGAGCGCAAATGTCGCTCTCGGTTCTGATTTTCTTGGCCATGATGAATTTCAAAAAGAGGGGTTGGACGAACCCTCTATTAGGCCACACTCGCATCCTCCACGTGGCTGGCACTGCAAGCCTGGAAATAGCGAACTAGAATGAATCCCGCCCAGTCCCAACCAGGGGTCGGGCTTCCCCGCACCACATATCCATGACGTCCGACACCACCAGTGCGGGACGGCGATCCTGGCTGACATGGCCACCATCGTGGCTGACCCTGCCACCTGCCGACCTGCTTCGCGATCTGGCCTATCGCCGCCTCTGGTTATCCATTCTGATCAGCTCGCTGGGCGGCCAGGTCACCATGCTCGCGCTGCCCTTGACGGCGGCGGTGCTGCTGCATGCCACGCCCTCCCAGATGGGGCTGTTGACCTTCATGGAGCTGGCGCCCTTCGTGTTGTTGTCCTTGCCTTCAGGGGTGTGGCTGGATCGTGTTCGCAAGCTGCCGGTCTACGTGGCGGGCGAAGCCATGATCGCGGTGCTGCTGGCCAGTGTGCCGCTGGTGTGGGTGCTGGGTGGCCTGAGTATGCCTTTCTTGTATGGGGTCGGTTTCGCCATCGGGTGCGTGTTTGTCACGGCCGGCACGGCCGCACAGATCGTGTTGACGCAAGTGGTGCCACGTGACCGTCTGGTGGAGGCGCACGCCAAGAACGCCCTGGCGTCGTCCGGCGCCGAAGTGGCTGGTCCGGGCCTTGCCGGTGCCCTGATCAAGCTGGTCGGCGCGCCGCTGGCCTTGTTGGCGGACGCCGTGTTGCTGCTGATCAGTGTGCTGATCCTGCGCGGCATCCACGTGCAGGAGGTACGCACACCCAAGGCGCAAGCGCACTTCTGGAGCGATCTGAAGGAAGGGGTCGGCTTTGTGGCCAAGCAGCCGCTGCTGGTGGCGCTGGCCACTGCTGTGGGGCTGTGGCAGATGTGCTACCACGCGGCGATGGTGGTGCAGATTCTGATTGCCACCCGGGAACTCGGCCTCAATGAACGTCAGGTCGGCCTGTGCTACGTGGGCATGGGGCTGGGCACCGTGGTGGCCAGTACCCTGGGCAACCGCATTTCACGCCACCTGGGACCGGGCCCCTGCCTGGTGCTGGGCTTTGCGGTGTGTGGTGTGGGTTGGCTGCAACTGGCGCTGGCGCCCTCGAACGCGTGGGGTGTGGTGTCGTTCGTCGTAATGCTGCTGTGCTTCAGCGCCGGGGCGGTGCTGATTTTCATCAACTTCCTGGCCCTGCGCCAGGCGGTGACGCCCGAGCCTCTGTTGGGCCGCATGACCAGCACCATGCGCTGGCTGATCCTGATTCCGGCCGGGCCTGGCGCGCTGCTGGGCGGCTACCTCGGGGAGCACCTGGGCCTGCGTTATGCCTTGGGCGTCGGTGGCGTGGGGGCGCTGCTCTTGGCCGCATGGGCCTGGCACCATCCAGTGATTCGCAACGTGCGCACCCTGCCGACGCTGGACGCCGCCAGCGCGGCGTCTGGTTAATCAGTTGCGCAACGAGCCAAAGGTCTGCCCCGCAAGAGGCGGTCACGCGCCGAGGTATCGGCTTTCGAGGTGCTTGCGAAAGTGCGAGACCTGCAGCGTCTGTCCGGTTGCACGGGTCATCAGTTCCGAGATTTCCCAGCGGCTGGCCTGGCTCCAAATGTTCGCTTCCAGCCAGTTGGTGACCGGCGAGAGGTCCCCGGCAGCAATTCTTTGGTCCAGATCGGGGGTCTGAGCGCGCATGGTCGCGAAATACTGCGCAGCGTACATGGCACCCAGGGTGTAGCTCGGGAAGTAACCGATCAGGCCCATCGGCCAGTGGATGTCCTGCATGCAACCGTCCGTGAAATTGCCGCGTGTGTCAACGTCCAGACTGGCCTTCATCTTCTCGTCCCATAGGGCCGGGATGTCGTCCACTTCAATCTCCCCCTCTATCAGGGCGCGCTCGATTTCATAGCGCAGGATCACGTGGGCCGGGTAGGTTAGCTCGTCGGCGTCGACACGGATGAAGCCGGGGCGAACCCGCGTGCACAGGCGCGCC
>JAUXWC010000300.1 GCA_030685025.1 Rhodoferax sp. | reverse complement strand
TAAAAAATCCCAAAAAGTCAGGGAGGAATTACCAGGAAAGGAAGTCAGAACCAGACAGGCCAAAGAGTTGATAATTCAGCCGTCCTGCCTGGGGCAGTTTGGGTGGCCATAAGTGGAGCAGTTTGGGGTGGCCATCGGGGAACTCTGGTTTCTTTTCTTCCAGCGTCCCGTAGATGAGCCAACCGGGGGGCACATCCAGCGACTCAGCAATGAGTCGGAATTCCCGCAAGCCCGGCAAACTTTCACCCGATTCATATCTTGAGATCGACGTTGGGGAAAGCCCGCCATCTGGCTGGTCGTACTCTTTTGTGAGGCGGCTTAATGCCTCAATGCTGAGTCTGAGATCGGCTCGTGCATATCGAATGCGGTCACCCAACAGGGATTCAGGCGCAGCACCCGCAGCGGCGGCCATGTCAATCAAGCTGACACTCAGCAAGACATGCCCCGGAGGAAGCGCCAGCGCCGCCTGGTGCACGTCAAATTCTTCTGCTGGATCTGGAGTTCTTTTGGTCATCAGTTCGGTGCCCGTTGTGGGCTGATTCTATGCCCCGATGCCACGCGTCAAATTGAAGGCAAAAAAGCCGAACAGCCCCGTTTGTCATGGCGCGAAGCCTGTCCCGTGTTTGCGTGGCACTGTCGCCGCAAAGGTTAGTCCCGGATGCACTTGGATCGCTGCCGCTGGCTTACCGAAAGCGGGTTCAGTTTCCGCCCTGTTGGGGCTATCCTGGGGCAAGCGCCAGACCCATCATGCAGCCATTGCCGGTGCAGGTTGAACGTGCATCGGTGCGGCCTTGAATCGCTGCTTTGCTTGCCACACGTCATAGGCGCTTTGCTCTGCCAGCCATAGGCGCGCTTCGCCGCCACGATCCATACCTAGCCATGCCTCAATGCGCAGGGCCATTTCAGGCGAAATAGCAGCGCGGCCATTCAACACGCGAGACAGCGCCACGCGCGACACGTCCAACTGCTTGGCAGCGTTGGTGACATTCAGCCTCAGCGCAGGCAGCACATCGTCACGCAGCGTCAGGCCGGGGTGAGGGGGGTTAAACATTCGTGCCATATCAATCTCCTAATGGTAGTCCTGATAGTCCACCAGCACAGCATCTGTGCCGTGAAAGGTGAACGTCATCCGCCAATTGCCGCTGACCCAAACTGAAAAGTGCCCCTTGAATTCCCGCCCCTTGAGTGGGTGCAGTCCCCAGCCCGGCAGGTTCATGCCTTGGGCGTTGGTCGTTTCGTTCAGGCGGCGCAGCATTGCAGCCAAGCGCGGTGCATGGACAGTTTGGATGCCCGCCATGCTTCCCTTTTCAAAAAAGGCTTTCAGGCCCTTGTGCCGGAATGACTTAATCATGGGCGATTGTATCTCGTAGAGATACAATTCGCAAACTGATTTGTCTGCTACAGAGGCAATGCTGCAGACCCGATTGCAGCGTGGCGATATGGCGAATCTGGGTCAATCAACACGCCTTCTCAGAATGGCACTTTATTGCCACGAATCCGCCTCAAACCCGCATCAGGGCTGGCTTGCTGATCTGGATTGTGATTCCTGTTGTCGTGGGTTCGAGCCCCATCAGCCACCCCAAGTAAATCAAGCAAAAAGCCCACCTCGAGGTGGGCTTTTTGCTTCTCTTGACCCCGACGCGGTTTTCTGGTCGTTCAGATGTAGGGATTTCGCGCTCGACGTCCGACAACAACGCGTCGAGTAGGCAAGTCGGCGCAGGGTGGTCATGGTCTCACTTGTCTGGCAGGGTGTCGCGATCCTTGCCGGTCCAGCGCGCGAACAGCTTATGCTCAATGCCCACTTGATCGAGCGCTTTGCCCAGTGTCTGGTGCACGATGTCCAGCACGGTTTGCGGTTGATGATAGAAGGCCGGCATTGGCGGCAGCAGTATTGCGCCATAGTCCGCCGCGCGGGCCATCAATTCCAGGTGACCCTTGTGCAGCGGTGTTTCGCGCACCATCAGCACCAACGGGCGGCGTTCCTTCAGTGTCACATCGGCGGCGCGAATCACCAGGTTGTAGGTGAAACTATTGGCGATGGCCGAAAGGGTCTTGATCGTGCATGGCGCCACAATCATGCCCCGCGTGCGAAACGAGCCGCTCGCGAGCGCAGCTCCAACGTCCTTGTTGCTGTAAACGACGGTGGCCAGTGCCTTGACGTCGTCGATCGTGTATTGGGTTTCGATCGCCAGGGTCATGCCCGCTGCCTCGCTCAGGATCAAGTGGGTTTCCTGTCCAAGATCGCGCAACACGCGTAGCATCTCCACGCCATAGATGACGCCGGTGGCGCCGGTGATGGCCACCACGAGGGGCAGATTCTGATTGTTGCTCATGCGGGTATTGTCAATGGGTTCTAGCGACCGGGTCCAGGCGCATGCAGTTGCCTAGTAGTTCACCATCACCAGCTTGCCCTTGACGCTACGTGAACCCATGTACTGAAGGGCGGCCTTGAGTTCGCTCATGGGCCGGGCGCTGTCGATCACTGGCTTGATCTTGCCCTGGGCGTACCACCGCGCCAGTTCCATCATCATGGAGGCGTTGGCCTTTGGTTCGTGCTTGGCGAGGTCGCCCCAGTAGACGCCGACGATGGAGGCGCCCTTGAGCAGCGGCAGGTTCCAGGGCAGGGCGGGGATTGGGCCCGCGGCGAAGCCAATCACCAGATAGCGGCCACGCCGCGCGATCGAGCGAAGCGCTGGCTCGGCAAGGTCACCGCCAACCGGGTCATAAATCACGTCCGGCCCCTTGCCATCGGTGAGGGTCTTGAGCGTCGCGCGCAGGTCTTGTGTGCTGTAGTTGAGCGTGGCGTCGGCACCGATGCTGGCGCATAGCGCGCATTTGTCATCGCTGGACGCGGCGGCGATGACTTTCGCGCCCATGGCCTTGGCGATCTGAATGGCCGCCGTGCCCACACCGCCTGCCGCACCCAGAACCAGCACCGTTTCACCCGCCTTGAGTTGCCCCCGGTCCACCAGTGCGTGGTGCCCGGTGGCGTAGGTCATGATGAAAGCGGCCGCATCGACAAAGGGGAAGCCCGCGGGCAGTGGCATGCACAGTGCGGCCGGCGCGAGGGTGTGGGTGGCAAAGCCGCCCGTGCCCGACAGGCAGGCGATAGGCTGGCCGACTTTGAGATGCGTCACGCCCTCGCCCAGCGCCTCGATCACGCCAGCGTATTCGGCGCCGGGCACAAAGGGCAGCGGCGGTTTGGTCTGATACTTGTTCTGCACCATCAGCAGGTCGGGGAAGTTCAGGCTCGCGGCCTTGATGGCAATCAGCACCTCGCCAGCCATGGGAGCAGGCGCGGGAAGCTCTTTCCAGGTCAGAGCGTCCACTCCGGTCGGGTTTTCACATAGCCAGGCATGCATCGGGAATCCTCCAGTTAAGTCGCCGCAATATATCGGCTACGGAGCATTGCCAATGTCCCACGCGTGACCGGGATCGGCACCCTACAATGCCTTGGAACGCAACGCACCCATGAAAATACTCATTTCCAACGACGATGGCTACCAGGCGCCTGGCATTGTCGCTTTGTACCAGACGCTCAAAGACCTGGCGGAGGTCGAAGTCATCGCGCCCGAGCAGAATAACAGCGCCAAGTCGAACGCGTTGACGCTGCATTCGCCGCTCTACGTGACCCGTGCCGAGAACGGTTTTCGCTATGTCAATGGCACACCAGCCGACTGTGTTCACATCGCGTTGACCGGTCTGTTGGGCTACCGCCCTGACCTGGTGGTCTCCGGCATCAACAATGGCGCCAACATGGGTGACGACACCATCTACTCTGGCACGGTTGGCGCCGCGATGGAAGGTTATCTCTTTGGCGTGCCAGCGATTGCATTTTCACAGGTCGAAACAGGCTGGGAGCATTTGCAGGCGGCAGCGCTCAAGGCCAGGGAATTGGTGGCGCAGATGGCGCAGCTTCAGGTTATCGGGCACAAGCCCTGGCTGCTCAATGTCAACATTCCCAATCTCCCGTATGAGCGTATTGGGCGCATGAAACTGTGCCGTCTGGGGCGTCGCCACGCCGCCGAGGCCGTGATTACCCAGATGAGCCCGCGTGGCGACACGATGTACTGGATCGGCGCTGCCGGTGCCGTCAAGGATGATGCCGAGGGGACCGATTTCCATGCCACTTTGCAGGGCCATATGTCGATGACACCGCTGAAGGTTGACCTCACTGACCACGATCACCTCGGCTATTGGGCGCAGACGGCGGCCCGCATTGCGGGTGTGACGCTGCCGGTGGTGGGTGTGTGAGCCCGGCATGAGGCAGCGCCCGGTTTTCCCCGCCCGCCTGGACCTGTCGTCCGGTCGGCCAACCCTGGCGCGACCGGTGCCAGCCGCGGTGGGGCGTGGCGCCCATGTGACGGCTGGTCATGTGGGGGTAACGGTGCCACATGGCCGAGCACAGGATTCGTCGGCGGTGCGCCGCAACATGGTGCATAAACTGCAGCAGCAAGGGGTGCGTGACGAGTGGGTGCTGTCGGCCATGCGTGCGATAGAGCGGCACCGCTTCGTCGACAGTGCGCTGGGCGGCCAAGCCTATGAGGACACCAGTCTGCCCATTGGCTTGGGCCAAACCATTTCCAAGCCCAGCGTGGTGGCTCGCATGGCCGAGCTGCTGCGTCAGGGCGCGCCCGGCAAGCTGGGCCGGGTATTGGAGATCGGCACCGGGTGCGGCTACCAGGCCGCTGTACTCAGCCTGCTCGCCGCAGAGGTTTACAGTATCGAGCGGCTGCGTGGCTTGCACGACAAAGCCCGCGACAACCTGCGGCATTTGCGCGTGCCCAATCTGCACCTGCTGTTTGGCGACGGCAGGATCGGCTATGCCAAAGGGGCACCCTATGCGGCTATCATCGCGGCGGCCGGGGGAGATGCCATTCCGCAGGCCTGGACGGACCAATTGGCCGTGGGTGGCCGGTTGGTGGCGCCGGTTTCGACGGGTGCCGCGGGCGTCGGGCCGCAGGCGTTGATGGTCATTGACAAGACGGCGGTCGGCCTGCGTCAGACCGTTCTTGAAGCGGTGAACTTTGTCCCCCTAAAATCAGGCGTTGCATGAAGGAAAGAATTATGTCTGGTTCGCTCGGTCGTGGTGGTTTACTGGCGTCGGCGCTGGTGGGTGTCTTGTTGAGCGCCGGGTGCAGTTTTCGAACACTCAACCAAGCCCCGGTAGAAGATCGTGGATCGTCCTTGCCCCGCCCGGTGACCGTGACCAGCCCCACCACCGGTGCCGAGCCCGCCGCTGGCACTGTCAAGCCGACCGTGCTGTCCGACAACGCGGGCAAGCCGGGTTACTACACCGTACGGCCGGGCGACACACTGATTCGCATTGGTCTGGACAGCGGCCAGAACTGGCGTGACGTCGCCCGCTGGAACGGCATGGAGAATCCGAATCAGCTTGAAGTGGGCCAAGTGCTGCGGGTCGTGCCGCCCGTGGCGGTGGCGGTGGCCGCCGTCACAACTCCGACCGTGGCGGGCGCTCGCCCGCTGCCGTCGTCCCCGGTGGCTTCGGTGGTGGTCACGCCGGTTCCGGAGGCGGCCGCAGCCAAGTCACCCGGATCGGCGCCCGCGTCTGTGGTGGCCAGCGCCGCGACCGCCGGTGAGGACGACATGGGCTGGATTTGGCCGGCCAACGGTGCGGTGCTGGCTGGCTTTGATGAGCTGAAGAACAAAGGCGTCGATATTGGCGGCGCTGCCGGCGACGCAGTGGTGGCCGCCGCCGATGGTCGCGTCGTGTACGCGGGCGCTGGTCTACGCGGCTATGGCAACCTGATCATTTTGAAGCACAACAACACCTACCTCACCGCTTACGCGCATAACCAGACCCTCCTCGCCAAAGAAGACCAAGCCGTGCGAAAGGGCCAAAAAATTGCCGAAATGGGCAACAGCGATGCGGACCGCGTCAAGCTGCACTTCGAGGTCAGGCGACAAGGAAAACCGGTCGACCCGGTGAAGTACCTGCCGCTCAGGTGAAGCTCGTGCTGCCATGACCAAGCGCTTCCCCAGTCGGCCAGGCTCTTTCAATGGCCCGCGGCTTCGGGGGGGCACAACGCATTTGTCGACCCAAGCGGGCGACCCCTTGCAGGACTTTGTTGATCAGTCGGAGTCCATCGGTGATTTGTTGGCCAATCCGCCGGCGTCCGAGTTGTTGGCCGTGTCCGACGGCGCGCCGGAGTCAGGCGACTCGCTGAGCCTGTATCTCAAGGGCGTGCGCCGCACGCAATTGTTTACGTCTGAGCAAGAGTACGCCACCGCCATGCAGGCGCGCGCGGGCGACTTCGCGGCGCGTCAGAGCATGATCGAGCACAACCTGCGCCTGGTGGTCAGCATTGCCAAGGGCTACATGGGGCGCGGGGTGCCGCTGTCGGACCTGATCGAAGAGGGCAATCTGGGGCTGATGCACGCGATCGACAAGTTCGACCCCGAGCGCGGTTTTCGTTTTTCCACGTACGCGACCTGGTGGATTCGCCAGTCGGTGGACCGTGCCTTGATGTACCAGGGTCGCGCGGTGCGCTTGCCGGTCAACGTGGTGCGTGAGTTGCAGCAGGTGCTGCGTGCTCGGCGCGCGCTGGAGAACGACGCAGCCTTCGTCGCCGCGCGCCCGGATGGGATTCGGGTCGAAGACATCGCCTCGCTGTTGGGGCGCGACCCGGCCACCGTGGCGGATTTGCTGGTGATGGCGGAGATGCCGCGCTCACTCGATGCCTCGCTGGACCGTGGTGGGGACGAGCAGACCTTGGGTGACACGCTGGTCGACGAACTGACCATGGACCCCGACAACGTCACGCAGGCGCACGAAGTCGAACACCTGCTCAACGAGTGGTTGACGACGCTGTCCGGGCGCGAAAAGGAAGTGCTGCAGGGTCGTTTTGGCTTGCATGACAGCGAGCCCGAAACCCTGGACGTGCTCAGCACCCGGCTGGGTTTGACTCGCGAACGCGTGCGCCAAGTGCAGAACGAAGCCCTGCTGAAACTCAAGCGCCATCTGATGCGCCGAGGCATTGACAAGGAAGCCTTGTTTTGACGCACCCGACCCTCAGTCCCGATGCGGTGTCGCGCGCTCGATGATGGCTGCCGCGTCCACGCCGCGCGGCAAACCGCCGTAGTTGTGCGTGCCGACTTGCGCCAGACGTGACAGACAAAACGCATCGCTGACCCAGGCCGGGGCGTGACGTATCAGCAGCGAGGCTTGCAGTGCCAAGGCCATGCGGTCCACCAGATCACGTGCACGGTACTCCAGGTCGGCGTGATCGCCCAGGTCCCGGGCCAAGCTGGCCACATGGCGATCCAGGGCCGGGTTGACGCCTTGGGCCAACAACACCTCGGCAAAGAACGCATCGACGACGGGTGGCGTCTTCGACATGGCACGCAATACGTCGAGGCACTGCACATTGCCGCTGCCCTCCCAGATCGCGTTTACCGGCGCCTCGCGGTACAGGCGCGGCATCATGCTGTCTTCCATCACACCACTGCCGCCGATGCACTCCATCGCTTCATAGGCGTGCCCCGGCGTGCGTTTGCAGATCCAGTACTTGCCGACCGCCGTGACCAGGCGCACCAGCAGGTCCTCCTGCTCGTTGTCGCGGTGATCCATGGCGCGTGCCATGCGCATCGTCAGGGTCATGGCGGCTTCGCTCTCCAGAGCGAGATCGGCCAACACGTTCTGCATCAGCGGCTGCTGGTTCAGCACGGCCCCGAAGGCCGAGCGGTGCGCGCAGTGGTGCAGCGCCTGCGAGGCGGCCATGCGCATGCCGGCGCTCGAACCAATCATGCAGTCAAAACGGGTCATGCTGACCATCTCTATGATGTTGCGCACGCCCTTGCCCTCTTCGCCGACCATCCATGCTAGCGCGCCGCGCAGCTCGGTTTCGCTCGATGCGTTGGACGCGTTGCCCATCTTCTTCTTGAGCCGCAGGATCTGCATCGGGTTCTTGCTGCCATCGGGCCGCCAGCGCGGCAGCAGAAAACACGACAGGCCACCACGCGACTGGGCCAGCACCAGAAAGGCGTCACACATCGGGGCCGACACAAAGTACTTGTGGCCAACCAATTCGTAAGCTTGGCCGGGTCCTTCCTGGCCCAACGGGTGCGCGACGGTGCTGTTGCTGCGCACGTCCGAGCCGCCTTGCTTCTCGGTCATCGCCATGCCAATCGTGACGCCTTGTTTTTGCGCCACCGGAACATTGCGTGGGTCATACACCCGGGCGATGATCTTGGGCTCCCATAGCGCGGCCAGATTGGGTTGCAGCCGCAGCGTTGGAATAGCGGCAAAGGTCATGGTGATCGGGCAACCGTGTCCGGCCTCGACCTGGCTGTGCAGGTAGCTGCCGGCCGCCCGGGCCACATGGGCACCGGGGCGCGGATCGGTCCAGGGTGACGCGTGCAGGCCACGCTCAATGGCGGTCTGCATGAGGCGGTGGTAGCTGGGGTGGTACTTGACCAGGTCGATCCGGTTGCCGAAGCGGTCGTGGGTGTCGAACTCCGGGACGAAGCGGTTGGCCAGGTTGCCTTGCTCTAGGTACTCGGCGGAACCAGTCAATTGTCCAAATGCCCTCAAGTCGGCTTGCGCCCACGGCGCGCCTTCCCGCGTGACCGCCTCGCGCAATGCGGCGTCCTGTTCATAGGTGTTGTAGTCGCACAGTTCGCGCGACAGGTTTGTCACCACGTGGGTGTCGGCCAGGTACAGGGAAGACGGGGTGGGGTCAAGACGGGGGTTCATGGCATCTCTTGTGGTGAAGGGGAAGGACAGTGGACGGCCTGCGCCGTCGCTCTGGGCGCGTGGTTCGCCTTGGCGCTGCTGGTGGGGGCGATGGATTCAAAGAAACGTGCCCAGATGGCTCGTCCGTCAGCGTCAAATTGATGAACGGCCCGGATGAAGGCATGGCGTTGCGCGGTGTCGACCAGTGGTTCGGGCAGCAAGGGGTCGTACACGATGTGGCGAATCGCCTGACCGCCTAGCAAGAACGATTCGCGGGCGGCGCGCGCCGTGCTGAGCTGGTCAGACCGCTCCAGCCACGCCAGCAGTTCGATGCGTTGCGTTTGGTAGCTGGCGTTCAGAGCGGCGCCGTCCCACAGTTGGGTCAGCGCCTGCTGCTGCGTGGTGTCGAAGCCCGATCCAAGAAACACCGCCGCGTCACGGTCCAGGCCGAGCGTATAGAGGCGTTGGCGCACGGCGTCGAGGTCATGCTCAAGGTTGTTCGGCCGCACGTGCAATCCGTGTTGTAGCTCACGAAATCCCAGCATCTGCAGGGCGCGCTCGCGCTGACGCAGCGCGGGGCGGTCGCTGCGTGGCAGCGCGGCGCTGTGAACCACCACGTAGTCGCCGTCCCAGGGTCGCAAACGCTGTTCGACCGTACGCCAGCTTGCCACGTCGCCAGCCAGCCTGGTGGCCGCGTATCCCAGGCGATAGGCGCCACGTTCCGTGGCTTCAATCAGCTTGGCTGCGCATAGGCGCGCCAAAGTGACGCGCAGGCTGTTTTCGGTGATGCCGAACAGCGCCGCCGCGCTGACGGCCTCGCGCGCCGTCAGCGCCTTTTCGCCCAAGGCGAGCAACAGGTCCAGTACCAAGTGTTTGGCGTTGACCTTGCTGGTTTGGGGCACATTGGGTCCCAGTGGTTTGTAAATATTCATTACATATACGTGTTGATACTGTCATTGTATGTAAGTTAATTAGTCCTGAGCAAGGGGTCAACGCGTCAACTGGGGCCGCTTCGGCGGCTCTGGGACAATTGAGCCAATGACTGAAGAATCAAAAATCAAGGACGCGCTGCCCCCAGACTGGCTGGCGGTCGAGTCGCTTGACCTCGAAGCCCAAGGCGTGGCGCACTCGGCCGATGGCAAAGTGGTGTTCATTGAGGGCGCGCTGCCGTTCGAGCTGGTCAGCGCCAACGTGAACCGCCGCAAAAACAACTGGGAGCAGGGCACGCTAACGGCGATTCACCGTGAGTCCTCACAGCGGGTCACGCCCCAGTGTCCCAACTTCGGCCTGCATGCAGGGGCCTGTGGTGGCTGCAAGATGCAACATTTGCACCCGGCGGCGCAGGTGGCGGTGAAACAGCGTGCGCTGGAAGACAACCTTTGGCACTTGGGCAAGGTCAAGGCCGAGCAAGTGTTGCGGCCGATTGAGGGGCCGGCCTGGGGCTACCGCAACCGGGCCCGTCTGTCGGTCCGCCACGTGCTCAAGAAGGGTGCGGTGTTGATTGGTTTTCATGAGCGCAAGAGTCGTTATGTGGCCGACATGACCGAGTGCCACGTGTTGCCGCCCGAGGTGAGTGCGATGCTGGTGCCCTTGCGTCAACTGATCGGCGCGATGGACGCCAAGGACACCTGCCCGCAGATCGAGCTGGCTTGTGGCGACAGCGTTACCGCGCTGGTGCTGCGGCATCTGGAGCCGCTAAGCAGTGCCGACTTGCAGCGCTTGCGCGAGTTCGGGGCGCGCCACCCTGGCGTCCAATGGTGGTTGCAACCCAAGGGCCCCGAGACGGTGCACCTGCTCGATGGCCAGTGTGAGGCCGGGGCGCAGGCCTTGGCGTATGCGCTGCCCGAGTTTGGTGTCAGCATGCCCTTCAAGCCGACCGACTTCACGCAGGTCAACCCCTATATCAACCGCGTGCTGGTGGCGCGGTCCCTGCGTTTGCTGGCGCCGGGGCGGGACGAACGGGTGATTGATTGGTTTTGTGGTTTGGGCAATTTCACGCTGCCGCTGGCCACCCTGGCGCGCGAGGTGTTGGGGATTGAGGGCAGCGAGGTGCTGGTTGAACGGTCACGCCACAACTTCGAGAAAAATCAGGCCGCAAGGCCCGTTGGCAAAGAGCTATCAGCTACGACATTTGTAGCTAGAAACCTGTTTGAGATGACCCCGGAGATGCTGGTCAGCGATGGCGTGGCCGACAAGTGGTTGGTCGACCCGCCGCGCGAAGGGGCCTTTGCGCTGGCCAAGGCCCTGGCGGAATTGCACCAGCAGCGGATCGACCCGGCGCACCTTGAGCGCACACCGGGCGCCGAGCAGTGGACTCGCCCAAGGCGCATCGTCTACGTCAGTTGCAACCCGGCTACTCTGGCGCGTGATGCCGGCTTGTTGGTGCACCAGGCGGGCTACCGATGCACCGCGGCGGGGGTGGTCAACATGTTCCCGCACACTGCGCATGTGGAGAGCATTGCGGTGTTTGAACGCGTGGAGTGAGTGTGCCGATTCGGACGAAACTTGGGTAGCGGGTGACCGCTCATTGGGCGGTCTTTTTGACCGGCTTTTCGGTCGGTTGATCGGCGGGTTTTTCGGGCGACTTGGGTTTGGTCGCGCTGGGTTTGTCCTTGCCCTCGGCGCTGGCCTTGGCGCCGGTCTTGGCCTTGTCGTCCGGGATGATCTGCTCGGTTGGCTCGGAGTGCGCTTCCACCGCGCGCACACCTTCGATCTTGTTGTCGCGCATGTACTGGTCCATCTCCTTCCAGCCTTCGAAGATGGCGGATTTGGAGGCGCGTTCATTGAGGTTGTAGCAATCCTCAATGCTGCGCAGGCCATGGCGGCATCCGCCGCCGATGGCCTTGGCCTCGGCTTCGCGGCGGGCGATGGCCGGGTCGGGGCCCATGCCTGGAATTTTGTCGCAAGCTGTCAGCAGCAGCGCGGCGCCAGCGAGCAGCAGGCGCGCAATCAGGGGAGACGAGATGGGCATAGCTTGTTTATCGGCAAGTGGCGCCTGGTGTTGAGCGAGAGCGCTAGCCCGTGGCGCCAGCGGGCTCTGGAAGACCAGGAAAAAAAGGCCCCTGCAGGGCCTTTTTTGATGGAACGGCAGGGCACGTCCACTCAGTCGCGCTCACCACCAAAGATCCCCAACAGCGCCAGCAGGCTCTGGAACACGTTGAAGATGTCCAGGTACAGCGCCAGGGTGGCGCTGATGTAGTTGGTCTCGCCGCCGTCGATGATTTGCTTAAGGTCGTAGAGCATGTAGGCGCTGAAGATGCCAATGGCCAACATCGAGATCGCCATCATGCCCGCGCTGGAGCCGACAAAGACGTTGATCACCGCGCCCACCATCAGCACCACGGCACCCACAAACAGCCACTTGCCCATGCCGGAAATATCGCGCTTGATCACACTGGCCAGGCTGGCCATGACGAAGAACACGCCCGCGGTGCCGCCAAACGCGGTCATCACCAGATCGGGGCCATTTTTGAAGCCCAGCACCATGGCGATCATGCGCGACAGCATCAGGCCCATGAAGAAGGTGAAGCCCAGCAGCACCGGCACACCGGCGGCCGAGTTCTTGGTCTTCTCGATGGCGTAGATGAAGCCAAATGCGCCGCCCAGGAAAACGATCAGGCCCAAGCCACCCGACAGCGACTTGGTGATGCCGGTGGACACGCCCAGCCACGCCCCCAGAACGGTGGGCAGCAGGCTCAGGGCCAGCAGCCAGTAGGTATTGCGCAATACCTTGTTGCGTTGCTCGACCGACGCGACCTGACCGTAGCCAGCGCCTTGCTCGATCGTTTGAACATGATCAGACATATCTCATACTCCTTCGTAGCTGCAAACCGCAGATGGGGTGAATTCTAGATTGGATCAAGGGCCAGCAAAATAGTTTCGCTCCGGAATGCTTACTTTTTTGTAAGGTCACTCCGACCCCGGGTGGCGTGGCTGACGCCTCGGGCTGCCACTATGCTTGGAGGTTGTTCAAACAGGAGTCAAATTTCCCATGAAGACCAAACCCGTGCTGGAACTCGCTGACGTCAAGACGATCGCCGCCGCAGCGGAAGCCGAGGCCCTCAAGAACCACTGGGCGGTCAGCATCGCCATTGTGGACGATGGTGGTCACTTGCTGTGGCTGCAGCGGCTAGATGGCGCTCCCGCCGTTTCCGCGCACATTGCGCCGGCCAAGGCGCACACCGCCGCGCTGGGCCGGCGCGAGAGCAAAGTGTACGAAGACGTGGTGAATGGCGGGCGTGCCTCGTTCCTGAGCGCACCCGAGATCAAGGGCTTGCTGGAAGGGGGCGTGCCGATCCTGCAGGGCGGCCAGTGTTTGGGTGCAGTGGGGGTCAGCGGCGTCAAGTCCAGCGAGGATGCTCAGATCGCGCGCGCCGGCATTGCCGCTCTTGCGCTCTGACTCGACGGTCTTGACGCCCGAGCCCGCGCCGTCTCGGCCACGTTGGCAGCGCGTGTTGTGGCTGGTGCTGGGGGCGGTTGCGCTGGCCACCGGGGTGGTGGGCATCGTGTTACCGCTGTTGCCCACCACGCCTTTTGTGCTGCTGGCGGCTTTCTGCTTCGCCCGTGGCAGCCAGCGCTATGAACACTGGCTGTTGAACCATCCGCGCTTCGGGCCCATCGTGCATGACTGGCGCGCCAACCGCGCCGTGCCGCTGCGGGCCAAACAACTGGCTTGGGTGATGATGGTGATCAGCTCCGCTATCGCGTGGTGGGTTTTGCCCGCGCAGGTGCGATGGATTCCGGCGGCCAGTTGCGCCGTTGTGGCGGCGTGGCTGTGGAGCCTGCCGACGCGCCGAAATAAGTGACTGAACGCCAGCGAAAGGCGCCGTCTTGCAGGCCCTGCGCCGAGGCGTACTCGTGCCGCTTGGCCTTGTCATCAGACCCGGGCCAGCATTACCGTTGACTATCGTCAACATGTGTCCTATTCATTGGTCTACTGTCTGCGCTGGATGCAGAGTGGGTTAGCGGCGTGCCATGCCCGGACACTTTAGACAGCCACCATCCGACAATCAGTTGAGGACAGCGCCAAAGGCCAGCCCCGCAAAGTATCAAGGAGTGCCAAGCATGACCAGGAAACTCACCACCAACGCCGGCTGCCCGGTAGCCCACAACCAGAACGTGATGACCGCCGGACCGCGCGGGCCGCAGCTCCTGCAGGACGTCTGGTTTCTTGAAAAACTGGCTCACTTCGACCGCGAGGTGATCCCCGAGCGGCGTATGCATGCCAAGGGCTCCGGCGCCTATGGGACCTTCACCGTGACCCATGACATCACCAAGTTCACCCGCGCCAAGATCTTTTCGCAGGTGGGCAAGACGACTGAGCTGTTTGCGCGTTTCACCACGGTGGCCGGCGAGCGTGGGGCGGCTGATGCGGAGCGCGACATTCGCGGCTTCGCCCTCAAGTTCTATACGGAAGAAGGCAACTGGGACATGGTGGGCAACAACACGCCGGTGTTCTTCCTGCGCGATCCGTTGAAGTTTCCGGACCTGAACCATGCCGTCAAGCGCGATCCCCGCACCAACCTGCGCAGTGCCAAGAACAATTGGGACTTCTGGACCGCGTTGCCCGAGGCTCTGCACCAGATCACGATTGTCATGTCGGATCGCGGCATACCAGCAACTTACCGGCACATGCATGGCTTTGCCAGCCACACGTTCAGCTTCATCAACGCCCGCAATGAGCGCTTTTGGGTCAAGTTCCACTTCAAGTGCCAGCAGGGCATCAAGAATCTGAGCGATGCCGAGGCCGAGACCATCATTGGCAAGGACCGCGAGAGCCACCAGCGCGACCTGTACGAGGCCATCGAAAAAGGTGACTTCCCGAAATGGACACTGATGGTGCAGGTCATGCCCGAGGCCGACGCCGCCACCACGCCCTACAACCCCTTCGACCTGACCAAGGTCTGGCCGCACGGGGACTACCCGCTGATGGAAGTCGGCGTGATGGAACTCCATCGCAACCCGGAGAACTTCTTCGCCGAAGTTGAGCAGTCGGCCTTTAACCCCGCCAACGTCGTGCCCGGCATCGGCTTCTCGCCCGACAAGATGTTGCAGGGGCGGCTGTTCGCCTACGGTGATGCACAGCGCTACCGGTTGGGCGTCAACCACCATCTGATTCCGGTCAACGCGGCGCGCTGCCCGGTGCACAGCTACCACCGCGATGGCGCCATGCGCACCGACGGAAATTTCGGTGGCACGCTGGGCTATGAGCCCAACGACCAGGGTGAATGGGCCGAACAGCCAGACTACAGCGAGCCGCCACTGCCGATTACCGGGTCCGCCGATCACTGGGATCACCGCGAGGATGAAGACTACTATTCCCAGCCGGGCGCCCTGTTCCGCTTGATGAGCGCGGCGCAGCAGCAAGTGCTGTTTGACAACACGGCGCGCTCCATCGGCGCGGCGCCGATGACCATTCAGTTGCGACACATCGGGGATTGTTCCAAGGCTGATCCAGCCTACGGCGCTGGCGTGGCCAGGGCGCTGGGTATCTCGGCGCCGAGGTAGATCGCCATGGCCGGGCGCCGAGCGCGTCCCGTGCCGACTTGCCCAGCGATGACACTGGTCGGCGTGTGGGCTTCTAGATGATAATGATTTGCATTACACTACCTCTGCGCTGACGCATGAGTCAGCGTCCCGAGCCAGCTCTCGCCAGCCAATTCCCCTATCAACCATCGTGGTCGCCGGTCTGGCTTGACCGCTCGGCTGGAGAGTGCAATGAGTCATCAACAAGGTAAATCCGTGTCGCTACAACCCCGCCACGACGGCGACCACGGCGCCGCCGTGACGATCGCCCGTGGTGAGGTGGGCTCGGTGTCCGTCTGCGGGTGCGGCATCGTGACCTTGACCCTGCAATACATCAGCCTGCGGCTGGAGCCGGGCGCGTTTCACGAGCTGCAGGGCCTGCTGAACCATGCCCAGCGGCGGCTGGAGGGTGAGCGCGCGCACGCCGCGACACCTGAGACCTGCGGTGCCGACACGGCGCCTTTGCATTGAATCGGAGGACCTGATGTGCGCCCGTGAGTCCAGCCCCTTTGAAGTGTCGGCAAGCCCGGCGGACACCCATGCCAGCGTGGGCGTGCCCGCAGCCGCCGCCGTGTCGCCGGGGCGGGGTTCGCGCCGGCGACGTCTGTGGGAGTTCGACGGTCATGCGCATTGCCCGGTGATCGGGGTGTGCCTGCCCATCGCACACTTGCGCCGGCTGGTGGGCAAAGTGTGGCGCGTTCAGTCCGTGGCGGGCGACTACGACCTGCATTGCGGCGCGATTGCCGAGTGCAAGCAGCGCTCGGCGCTGGCGCAAGCGGTGCAAGGTGAACTGGACCGGCGCTTTGTGGCGGCGCTCAGGCAATCGGCCAAGGCCAAAACCACCGAAGCGCTGTCGGCTTGGTGGGGCGAGACCTCGCGTGGCGACGATCTGGCGGGCGCGTTTTGGGCCACCCTGACGCACCCGCGCTGCGCGCCTGAGCTGGAGCGTCAGGTCTTGGGCGAGGTGCACATGCGCCAGCACCAAGTGGGCATGGCGCAGCGTGTTGACCTGCAACGCTTCGAGGCGCTGATGGACGAGAACGCCACGCTCACGCGCGAACTCGGCCAGGCCCAGCAGCGCAGCGCCCGCCAGGCGGCGGAACTGACGCGCCGCGTTGACGAACAGCAAAGCCAGGTGATGCGCTTGCGTGCCCAGTTGATTGCGCGCGATACCAGCGTGATGGCCCTGAAGGCGGATCTGCAGACTCTGGAAGCGGCGGTGCCCGGCCTCAAGGGGCGCGTGGTGCTGGAGCGCCAGACGCAGCAGCAGGCCGAACGCATCCACGCCCTGGAGCGTGCGTTGTTGCAGGCGCGCCAGGAGTGCGAGCGCCAGGGCCGGCGCGTGCAGGACTTGAGCGAAGCACTCAAGCGGCGCGACGTGGCGCCGGAGCCCGCCGGGCCGCACGCCACGCTGCCCGATCTGGCCGCCAGCCTGGGGGACCGCGCCGTGTTGTGCGTGGGCGGGCGCCCCGCCAGCGTGCCGCTGTACCGTCACATCGTGGAGGGCACTGGCGGGCGCTTCTTGCACCACGACGGCGGCGAGGAGGAGAGCGCCGCCAGGCTCGACGCCACCCTGGCCGCCGCCGACCTGGTGATCTGCCAGACCGCTTGCATCAGCCACAACGCCTATTGGCGCGTCAAGGACCATTGCAAACGCACCGGCAAACAGTGCGTGTTTGTCGAGAACCCAGGCAGCGCAAGTTTGAAGCGCGCCTTGGCGGAATTGCAGCCAGCATCGCCGGGTGGGCTCGGCGCATGAGCGCCGCGCCGGGCCGCCCCCAAGCAAGCTCGCACCGCAGTGCGCAGCACGAAGGTACTCCAGTGCGCGCCGCGCCGGGCCGCCCCCAAGCAAGCTCGCACCGCAGTGCGCAGCACGAAAAGACCAGGCCCACCCGCGCCAGGTAGCAATCGCCCATTTTTTCAGCCAGCCATCGGGCGCACTTTGCCCGCGAGCCAGCCGCCAACCCTTGAACCCGCTCTGAGCGGCAGGCACCTACCATGAAGAAAACACGACTCGCTCACTTGATCGCGCTCGCTTTGGCCGCGCAGGCGCAAGCCCAGACCACGCCCATGCAGACTACCAGCCTGAAGGAAATTACCGTCACCGCGACCCGGGTGGAAGCGGACACCACCAGCGTGCCGGCCACCATCACCACCCTGGACCGCAAGGCGCTGGACCAGCGCGCCCCGCGCGACGAAGCCGATCTGTTTCGCGACGAGCCCGACGTGGCGCTGGCGCGCGACGCACGCCGCTTTGGCGCCACCCGCGTCAACATTCGCGGCATCGAGGACAACCGCGTGCTCCAACTGGTGGACGGTGTGCGCCTGCCCAATTTCTACAACGGCGGCGGCCCGACCAATTTCACCTTGTCCGGCCCGCTGCCGGTCATGGCCGACTTCATGAAACGCGTGGAGATTGTGCGTGGCCCGGCTTCCAGCTTGTACGGCTCGGACGCCATTGGCGGCGTGGTGGGTTATCTCACGCTCGACCCGGCGGACTTGCTGGCGCCAGGTCAGCGCAGCGCCTACCGTTATCGGCTTGGCTACTTTGGCGCCAACCAGGGCCTGTCCAACACCGCGCTGGCCGCCTTTCGCGGCGAGGCGGTGGAGGGCTTGATTGGCGTGTCGCGGCTCAGTGCCCAGGAGACCCGCAACCAGGGCGAGGTTGACAGCATCGCGGCCAATCGCACCCGAGCCAACCCGCAGGACAGCACCGACCATGGCCTGCTGGCCAAACTCATCGTGCGCCCGGCCAAGGGGCACCAACTCGGCCTCACGCTGGAGGGCCGCGAGCAGAACACCCGCACCGACGTGCGCCGCCTGTCGAGCGCCTTGCCCAAGGTCAGTTCGATGCAAGGTGACGACCACAGCCGACGCATCCGGGCCAGCCTGAATTGGGAACACCGGGCTGCCACGGGCGTCTACGACCGGCTGAGCGCCACGCTGCATCAGCAGGACAGCCAGACCGAGAACCTCAACGTGCAGCGTCGCAGCAACACCTCGGCCTCCTGCTCGGCGGTAGCCAGCGGCGCCAACCACTGCCGCATCGAGCAGGATTTTTTCTTCGCGCAAAGGTCCGCCGGCCTGGGCGTGCAAATCGAGAAAGTGCTGGACACGGGCACGCTTGCCCACTTCCTGACCTGGGGTGCCGACCTCAGCCGCGTGCGCACCGAACAAATGCGTGATGCGCGTGTGTGGCTCAACAACGCCACCGCAGCCACCAAGAGCCTGGCGGGCGACACCTTTCCGCTGCGCGACTTCGCCATCGGTCAAACCGACAGCGTGGGCCTGTTCGTCCAGAACGAGATCAGTGGCTTGGCGGGCGGCCAGCTCACGCTCACGCCAGCGCTGCGCTACGACCAACGCAAGCTCCAGCCCAAGGTGGATGCGCTCGCCCAAGCGGTGCTGACTTCCATTGGCAGGCAGGCGGTGGCACAAAACGATGGCGCTTTCAGCCCCAAGTTGGCGGCGCTGTGGCGCCTCACGCCGGGGCTGTCAGCCTGGGGTCACGTGGCCGGTGGATTTCGCGCGCCCAACTACGAGGAGGTCAACGGCAACTTCCGTAACTCTGCCCAGAGCTACGGTATCAGCCCCAATCCCGATCTCAAGCCCGAAACCAGTGTCGGTGCTGAGCTGGGCCTGCGCGCCAGCGGCACCACGCTGCGTTGGCAGGTCTCGGTGTTCGACAACCGCTACCAGGACTTCATCTCCAGCGAGCGCCTGGCGTGCCCCGGCGACCCGAGTTGCATCAGCGGGTTGGGCACCACCTTCATGGCGCGCAATCTGAGACGAGTCAAGGTCCGTGGCGCGGAAGCCCGTGGCGCGTGGGACCTTGCGCCGGGATGGCGACTCGATGGCGCCATGGCGTACGCCACCGGCACCGACCCCTCCACCAGCCAGCCGATTGACAGCATCGAACCAACCCGATTCAGTCTGGGCCTGGCGCGCGACGCTGGAAGCTGGGGCGCGCAGGCACGCTTGCGCGGTGCGGCCAGCAAGAATCGGGTCAACGACTTCAGTGGCGCCAGCTACAGCCCGTGGTTTCGCCCGGCCGGTTACGCCGGGGCCGACGTGTCGGCCTGGTGGCAATTGCATCAAAAATTGCGCCTGACGGCGAGCGTGAACAACCTGTTCGACAAGCAGTATTGGCTGTGGAGCGACATCCGGCAAGCCGACGCCCGCAAGCCCGATGGTGTGGACTTCTACAGCCAGCCCGGACGCAACGTCAACCTGGCCTTGCAAGCGGACTTCTGAGCGTGGCCACCGAGTCTGCTTCCGTTCCCTCCACGCCACGCCCGAACCGGCCGAGCGTGGCACGCGCCATTGTCAATCGGGTGATTTACGCCCTGTTGACCGCGCTGGCGGCGCTGCCGCTGCCCGCACTGGCGCAGGCCCGACCGAACCCTGCGGACAAGGCTGTCCTGTTCCTGTCGGCAGCGCCCGTTCAACCGGGCAAGTTCGAGCGCATGAAGACCATCGCTGCGGGCGAGCACGTCGTGATCGAGGCACGTTTTGTCGAGCAGTTCACGGGGCAGGAGCGAGCCAGCGACTTCGCGGGCTTTGAGCTGGTGGTGATCGACGCCCCTTATGGCGCCGCACTGGAGACCGCCAAGGCCCGCCTGGCCAGCCTGCTGCCGCACTTCAGCGTGCCCTGGATCTGGATGCAAAGCGGCGCACCCCAGGCCAAGGGCCTGGCGCCCAGCGTGGCCAGCACGCTGCACGCTTACTACAGCAACGGCGCTCGCGCCAACTTCGCCGAATTTTTCTGCCAGATCAACACACAAGTGCGCCAGCAGGCCACGCGCACCTGCCAAGCCGCGCAGGTGTTCCCCGATGCCGCCATCTACCACCCAGAGCGACCCGGCCAGGTGTTTGCCACGCTGGAACACTACCTGGCCTGGCGCGCGCCCAGCGCCCAGCAAAGCGTGGTGGCGGTGCTGTTTCACCAAGCCCAGTTTGGCTCGGGCCTGACCGGTACGCTGGATGACACCATTGCGGGCATCGAGGCAGCGGGCGCCTTCGCTTTGCCGATCTACGCCAGCGCCATGGGCAGCGGCGACATCGAGCGCCTGCTGGTGCGCCACGGCAAGCCGGTGGCGGATGTGTTGATCAACACCCAAATCATGCTCAATGCCGAGGGCCGGCGCGCCGAGTTCGAGCGGCTGGGCATCCCGGTGTTGCAAGCCCTGAACTACCGGCGTGGTGAACAGGCCGATTGGGAGCGCGACCCGGTGGGCCTGCCCACGCAGGATATCCCGTTCTACCTGGCGCAGCCCGAGTACGCCGGCCTGACCGACCCGCTGGTGGTGGCGGCCGCGCGCAAGGCCGACGGCGACAGTGTGTCGATCGATTACCAATTGCAGTCGCTGGTGAACAAGGCGCTGCACCTGGCCAAGCTGCGCCGCCTGCCCAATGCCGACAAACGCCTGGCAGTGTTCTTCTGGAACTACCCGCCTGGCGAGAAAAACCTGGGTGCCTCCTACCTGAATCTGCCCAACAGTCTGGTGCAGACGCTGGGGGCCCTGCAAACGGCCGGTTACCAGACCGAGCTGCCCGATGCCGACCACCTCACGACGCTGTTGCAGCGTTTGCTGTCGCCGCTGTACCGCGACGGCCAACTACAGCCGCTGCTGCGCGACGGGCTGGCCGCGCGTTTACCAATGCGCCGCTACCGCGCCTGGTTCGACAGCTTGCCCGCCGCCGTGCGCGATCCCGTCACGGCTCGCTTTGGCCAGCCGGAGCAATCGTCGATGGCCTTGCAGCAGGGTGGCGAGTGGTTCTTCGTGATTCCGCGCCTGCAATTGGGCCGCACCGTGATCCTGCCGCAGCCCCCACGCGGCGAGCGCCTGGACGACCAGGAGAAGGCGCTCTACCACGCCACCGCCGCACCGCTCAATCACTTCTACCTTGCCGCCTACCTGTGGGCACGCGAGGGTACGGCCCCCGAGACGCCTGCGGCGTCGCGCTCTCAAGGCGACTGGCCTGGCGCCCACGCGCTGGTGCACTTCGGCACGCACGGCAGCCAGGAGTGGACGCCGGGCAAGGAGCGTGGTCTGTCGCTGTTCGACGCGCCTTTGCTGCTGCTGGGGGACGTGCCGGTGGTCTACCCCTACATCGTGGACAACATTGGCGAGGCGCTGCAAACCAAACGGCGTGGCCGCGCCACCGTGATCTCCCACGCCACGCCACCGTTCGCGCCGGCGGGCTTGCATGGCGAGATCAACCAACTGCATGACTTGCTGCACACCTGGCTGAACATGAGCGAGGGCCAGGTACGCAACCAGACGCGCGAGGACATCGTGCGCCTGACGCTGGCCAACAAGATCGAACGCGACATGGCCTGGACGCTGCCACCCATCCGGACCGATTTCACCGCGTTTGCCGACGCGCTGCATATCCAGTTGCATGAGCTGGCCCTGGCCAATCAGCCGCTGGGCTTGAGTGTGTTTGGCCAGGCCGCCGAGTCCGACTTGCGCCTGTTCACGGTGATGCAAATGCTGGGCAAGCCACTGCTTGCGGCGCTGGCACCCGATGACCCCGAGGAAATGATTGTGGGCGACTACCGCACGCTCAAACAAACGCCGGTTTGGAAGCTGCTCGATCAGCATGTGCGCCAGGGCCTACTCTTCGAGGGCGAGCCCAAACTCGCGGCCTTGCTGGCGCAGGCGCGCACACACTGGCAACACCTGACGCAAACGCAGGAGCTGGCCAACTTACTGGCCGCGCTGGAGGGGCGCTACATTCCCACCTCTTACGGCGGCGACCCGATCAAGAACCCGGACGCCCTGCCGACCGGGCGCAACCTGTACGGCTTCGATCCCTCGCGCGTGCCCACCCGGCAAGCCTGGGCGGCCGGGCGCGAGGCGACCGAGAAACTGATTGCGCAGTACCGCGAGAAACACGGTGCCTACCCCAAGAAACTGGCCTTCAGCCTGTGGTCGGTCGAGACCATGCGCCACTTTGGCGTGCTCGAAGCGCAAGCCTTCGCCGCGCTGGGTTTCAAACCGAAGTGGGATGCGGGCGGTCGGGTCATCGGCATCGAGGCGATGCCGGCCGCCGAACTCAAGCGCCCGCGTGTGGACGTGGTGCTGTCGGCCACCGGGCTGTACCGCGACCACTTTCCCAACGTGATGCGTTGGCTGGCGCTGGCGGCCCAACAGGCCGCAGCCGTAAGCGAGCCCGACAACCCGGTGGCCGCGCACAGCCGCGAGCTGGCGCGAAGTCTGGTCGAGCGCGGGGTAGAGCCCCTGCTGGCGCGGCGCATGGCCGACACGCGCATCTTCTCCAACGCATCGGGCCGCTACGGCACGGGACTGGACGGCGCCACGCTGGCCTCGGGCACCTGGGGTGTCGGCACGGACGGCAAGGAGAACCGCGCCGCGGGCGAGAAGAAGCTGGCCGATCTCTACCTGGCGCGCATGCAACACGCCTACGGACCGGACGAGAAAGAGTGGGGCAGCCTGCCCGCAAACGCCGCGCAAGGCGTCAACCTCTATGCCGAGAACCTGAAAGGCGTGCAGGCCGCGCTGCTGTCGCGCAGCTCCAACCTGTACGGCATGTTGACCACCGACGACCCGTTCCAGTACTTGGGCGGTATCGCCTTGGCGGTGCGCAGCCTGGGCGGCGCCAGCCCTGAGCTGTTCATCTCCAACCTGCGTGAGCCCGGCAGCGCGCGCATGGAGTCGGCAGCGGGCTTTCTGGCCAAGGAACTGCGCACGCGCCAGTTTCACCCCGGCTGGATCGAGGGCATGCAAAAGGAAGGCTACAGCGGCGCCTTGAACATGCTCGACGCCGTCAACAACCTGTGGGGCTGGCAGGCGGTGGCACCCGAGGTGGTGCGCAAGGACCAGTGGGACGAGTTGCGCGACGTGTATATCAACGACAAGTACCGCTTGGGCCTGAACCAGTGGTTCGAGCGCCACCACCCGCATGCCCAAGCCCAGATGATTGAGCGCATGCTGGAAGCCGCGCGCAAGGACTACTGGCAGGCCGACGCGGCCAGCCTGAAGGCCCTGGCGCAGCGCTACCAGGAACTCGCCCAGCGCTTCGATGTGAAAAGCGACAACCGCATGTTCAGGGCCTTCGCAGCCACTTTGGCCCCGCAGGCCGCACCGGGATTCGGTTTGAGCCCACCAAGCGCTCGCCAAGCCGCGCCCACTGTACCCGCTGTACGCGCCGTACCCACGCCCGCAGTGCCGCCGCCCCCAAGTACCGCGACGCCGGCGCCACCGCCCGCGCCCAACCCGCCAGCCCCGCCGCCCACGCAAATGGTGCGTGGCCAGCAACTGGTCAAGCAGGCCCGAGTGGCTGAGGCATCGGCCACCGACGCCAAGGCCGGCCTGGGCCTGGTGTTGATGGCGCTGGGCCTGGGTGCCTGGCGGCGCCAGCGTTTTTATCCCGCATCCGCTTCGTGAACCATAAGGAGTCCCCATGGGCCATTTTCTTGAAACCACTTTGTACGGCATCAGCCAGTTGTTCCTGTTGCCGGTGCTGCTGACGGTGATCGGTCTGTTCCTCTATGCCTTCTATGCCTTGGGGGCGTTTCTATGGCAGGTGCAACAGCGCCGCCGGGGCGACCCGCGCGGCTTCGAGTTGCTGTTGGCGCGGCAAGACAAGCCCGATCTGACGGTGATTGATCTGGAGGCGCTGGCGGTCAAGCGGCTGGAGGGCTCGCGCCTGGTCAGCCGGGTTGCCCCCATGCTGGGCCTGGTTGCCACCATGATCCCGATGGGCCCCGCCTTGAAGGGTTTGAGTGACGGGCAGTTGCAGGAAGTCAGCGCCAACCTGATGGTGGCCTTTTCGGCCGTCATCGTGGCGCTGATCGCCGCCAGCCTGACCTATTGGACCGTCAACGTGCGCAGGCGCTGGTACGCTTGTGAACTGGCCGAGTTGGAACACGGCGCCAAAGCCGCGCCGGTGCGCGCCGACGCCCATGATCCAGTGGCGGCGCTGGCAGCCGGGAGCCCTCAATGAGCTTGCGCTTGATGGATGACCTGGAGTCAGACGACCCGATTCTGTCGGTGGTCAACATCATCGACGTGTTCCTGGTGATCATTGCCGCGCTGCTGCTGGCGGTGGCCAACAACCCGCTGAACCCGTTCACCAGCGACCAGGTGACGGTGATCAAGAACCCCGGCCAGCCCAACATGGAAATGGTGGTAAAGGACGGCCGCAAGATCGAGCATTACAAGTCCAGCGGCCAGATCGGCCAGGGGCAGGGCGAGAAGGCAGGTATTGCCTACCGCTTGAAAGACGGCTCGATGGTCTATGTGCCAGAGGGGCCGTGACGATGGCCCGCTGACTCAGCCACGCGGATACCGCAGCCGCTCAGGACCAGTGGCTGATTGAGCCATTGCCGCCAAGACAGCCACTCGTCGGTGCTGTGGCTGCGCAGCTTCAGATCCGGGTTGAAGACGTAGTAGCCGTTCCGGTTGCGCAGCCACAATTGCCGGCTGGGCTGATAGCTGCTGTTGCATTCCGCGCGGGCCAGCACGGCGTTGAAAAAGGTGCGCTTCTTGCGCTCGGGGCGCAGCACGCCGTCGGGCAGGCGCTCATTGGCGCGCATCAGGTAATCGGCACAAAAACCAGTCAAATTGCGACGCACTTGCGCGCCGGGCACGGCTTGGGAGTACATCTTCTTGTAGCTCACCAGCATCAGCCCGAGCAACCAGTATTCGCCCTGATGGCGCTCCAGCCGGACCAACCGCCCGTTGGTCTGCACGTCCAGCACCGGCGGCGCCAGCAAGGCAAACAGTGCGTCCAGCTTGGCCTGGGTATGGGTGGTGGGCTCGTCCAGCACGCGGCCCAGCGCGTAATCCCAGGCGCCGTGGCCGTAATGGTCGCGTTGCAGCGGGTCGGCGCCGCGCTCCAGCAGCGCCTCCACCAAGGCCACGTTGGCGCACTGTGCGGCCATCATCAGCGGCGTGGCGTTGAAGTAGGTGCGGTGGTCCACGCCGTACTGATCGCAGTGGCGCAACACCTCCTTGAACGCCCGCCCGGCGTAGATCGAACGCTGGCGCTCGGCGACGGCTTCCATTTTCTTGTCAAAGAGCTTCACCGCGACCTGGCGCTGTTGTTTGACCCGCTCGACATACCTTGCCGGACTCTCGCGTGGCTGCATCGGGGTCGCCGCGCTTGCATCCATGACATTCATCGCGATGGCAAGCTGCACCGCAGGCTCAAACCGACTGCTTGAGGCCAACTTGTGAATCCAATGGGTCTGGCCGTGCCACAAAGCGTAGTCAAGCAGCGCCTGGCGCTGCTTGTTGGAGATCTGATCCGGCTGCAACGCTTTGGGTAGCAGGTCCTGCAACGCGGCTTCGTCCCACAGCGGCCAACCGGGCTTCTGGGTCTTGAGCACGTTTTGTCGAATCGCGTCGGCCTGCTCTTGCTTGCCTTGCAGTTCCAGGCGGCGCGCCTCGTGTGCCCACTCCTGCTGGCTGGAGGTCTGCGCCTGCGCCAGCGTCGTGGCCTCGGTCGTGCGCAGCTTGAGCAACTGCAGCAAAGGGTGCGTGGTGTCGGCTTCAAGCAGGTACAAATTCTCGACCACGCGGGTCATGGCCACGTACAAGGCGTTGACGTAGAACTTGAACAACTCCAGCGCGTGGTCGGTTTTGTCGCGGCCCCGGCTGTAGGCCAAATCGTCGCCGTGCAAGTCGCTGGGCTGCACACCTTGCGCAATCTCGGCAAACGCCTGGCGCTGGCCCGAGACCATATCGACCATGATCACGTTGGCGTACTCCAGGCCCTTGGCCTCATGCACCGAGAACACCAGCGGGGTCTGAAACTGCTGGCGCACAGAGGCTTTGTCCTCGTCGCGCAGCACCAGCACGGCAAATTGGGTGGAGCCGCGGGTCTTGCTGTTGAGCTCGCGCCGGGTGCTGTCTCTATCGGCCAGCAACTGCACCGAACCGGCCTGGCTGGCACAGGACTGCACCAGAAAATTGGTTTCGCGGTCAATCGATCCAAAGCGAGCATGCTTGATTTTGAGCAAGCGATTGGCCAGATCGGTCACCGCCTGGCCGTTGCGAAAATTGGCGCGCAGCACCGAGATGGATTGGGTGCGCGCCAGCGCTTCGTCCTGCCAAAACAGGGTCTTGACGGCCGCCCAGGAGAAGAAGTTGGGGTGCACGATCTGATTGGCATCGCCACACAACATGAACTGGCCCGGTTTGCCCAGAGTCTTGAGCACCAGCGCCAGTTGCACGGTGGTCAAATCTTGCACTTCATCGACCACCACGAAGTCATACACCGGACGAGCCTTGGCCAGCCATTCGTGCGCCACCAGGTTCAGGTCGAAGAAGCCTGAAGTGTCCAACCAACCGCGGTATTTTTCAAACAGATCAAATACCGCGCCGCGCTGCTCGGCTGCCAACAGCGACTGGCGCACGCCCAGGCTCAGGTAGCCGTCACGCGACAACACACCATCGGCGCGGCTGGAGATCACCCCGCGAAACTCTTCAAACAAGGCGTGGGCATCGAGGCCGCCAGTGCTGTGTTTGGCCGCGCTGCGGTAGCGCTCGAACCAGCCGCAAAACGCCGCAAAGGTCAGCTCGCGGCCCGCCGGCACGTGCAGGGTCTCGACAAACTCGCGGTAGCTCAGGAATTCAGGCTCCTGGCCTTCGGGCTCGAAGCCGTGCGCGAAATACATGGCCTGTGCACTTTGCGCCAGATAACTCGACTGCGTGACGTACAGCACCCGCCCGCGCGCCAGCCTAAACTTTTGCAGCGTCAACGCGGTCTTGCCCGAACCGGCCGAGCCCACCAGCACCAGCGGCGCCGCGGCCTCAAACACCGCCTGCTGGGCATCGTCAAAACTCAGCACCTTGTCCAGTACATGAAAGTCATTGCGCTGCGGGTGCACATAGCGCAACACCGGTGCCTGCTGGCCTAGCTCCAGCGTGCTGGGCTCCCGGGGCTCGTGCTGGTCGATCTGCTGCCAGTCCAGCACGGCCCCGCGCAAGAACCGGGAGCGATCATAGGCGTGGTTCAAGATCACCTCAAGGGCCAGGCACACGGTTTCATCGCCGTGGCGGGCGAATTGCACCAGCAGGCGGTTGGTCTGGTCGAGCTTGAAGCGCCAGTACGGCGTGGGGTGAAGTTTCTTGAGGTTCGGACTCTTGAAGTCATCGCGTGCCAGCGCCTGCTGCAACTTGGCGAATTGTTGGCGCACACTATGGGTGTCGAGGTCGTGATGGGTCAGTAGACGCATGGGTGCGGCGAGGGAGCCTATGAGATTGAGACGGATGCTGGGCCGGGTTCTCAATCGTACCCGAGCGAGTATCGCCGCGCCGACGCGCGGCAAAGCCAACTGATGCGGTGGCGCGCCCAGTTGATCGTGCGCTGTTGCAGGCGCGCCAGGAGCGCGAGCGCCAGAGCCGACGCGCTCAGGATTCGACCGACGCGCTCAAGCGGCGTGATGCAGCCCGGGAACCAGCCGTGCTGAACGCATGCGGGCTCGCGCGGCTGACGAAGCCTATTCGCTGAAGGGCTGGATCTCGCCGGGGCGGCGCAGCATCTTGTTGACCTCGTCCAGATGCAGTTCCTCCTGCACGATCATGTCGCGGGCGTATTCCTCCAGCAGCACTGAGGCGCCTTCGGCGATTCGCAGCAAGTCGTAGTACGCGGCCAGCGCGGTTTTTTCGTGCTCCAGGCTCTCGCGCAGGATGTCGCCGATGTCGTGTTTCTCGGTCTCCAGCAAGGCGCCGATCTTCAAGGAGGGGTGGCCGCCCAGCAAGGTCACCAGTTCGCCCGCCTTGTGCGCGTGGGCCAGGCCCTCGCTGGCATTGCCCTTCATCCACGACACGATGGGAATGCGGTTGTAGCCGTAGACCATCAGCGAGTAGTGCGTGTAGCGCACCACCCCGGCCAGTTCCAGTTCCATGATGCGGTTGAGGGCATCGATCGCGACTTGCGTCTTGGCGTCATTCATGTCGTGCTCCGGTTGCGTTGCGGTTTGCCGATGTAGGGGGAACGTCATTTCGTCAGAATCAGCTTGCCAAGTTTGGTTTCCTGCAGCCGATAAATCAAGCCCTGGTGTTCGATTTGCACCGACTTCTGGCCTCTGAGCAGGGCCGAGCTCGGTAGCGCGGCGGCGCAGTGCGGGTTGGGCGGGAGGCGCGTGATGGGCATGCTCGCTGGCAGCGGTTCAGGTGGCCGTTCAGGAATCGGTTCAGGAAGCGGTCCTGGCGAGGTGGGGCTGGGCGCTGGCATGGCAGTTCTCCTGATACTTTGCGGGACAGACCTTCAGCTCTGTCCTCAACTGATTGTTGGGTGTTGGCTGTTCAATGCTTGGGTTCGGTGATGAACCCGATCTTGCGCAGCCCGGCTTGCTGCGCGCTGGCCATGGCCTGGGCGACACGTTCGTAGCGCACCTCCTTGTCGCCGCGGATGTGCAGGTCGGGTTGCGGGTTTTTGGCGGCCTCGGCCTGCAGCAGCTCGCGCAGGAGGGGTTCATCCACCTTGGCCTCGTTCCAGTAGTACAGGCCTTGCGCGTCGATGCTTAGGCGCACCGTCTCGGGCTTTTGGTCCTGCACCTGGTTGCTGGCGCGCGGCAGGTCCACGTTGATGGTGTGTTTCATCACCGGTACGGTGATGATGAAGATGATCAACAGCACCAGCATCACGTCCACCAGCGGCGTCATGTTGATCTCGTTCATGGTTCCGTCGTCCATGTCGGACGCGATACCGGGGTCTCCAAAGGCCATGGGGCTCTCCTGATACTTTGCGGGACAGACCTTTAGCTCTGTCCTCAACTGATTGTCGGATGTCGGCTGTTCAGGCTTGCCGCATCGCCACCACCTTGGCCGCGCCAGCTGCGCTCACGCGCGAGCCGGTCACGAAGTAGGCGTGCAGGTCATGCGCAAAGTGGTTGAGTTTGATCAACACCGACTTGTTGCCGCGCACCAGCGCGTTGTAGCCCAGCACCGCCGGAATCGCCACCGCCAGGCCTAGCGCGGTCATGATGAGCGCCTCGCCGATCGGTCCCGCCACCTTGTCGATGGTGGATTGCCCAGCGGCGCCGATGCCTATCAGCGCGTGGTAGATGCCCCAAACCGTGCCGAACAGGCCGACGAAGGGCGCGGTGGCGCCGACCGAGCCAAGGATGGCCAGCCCGGACTGCAAACGTGCCGTGCTGTCGTCGATCGAATTGCGCAGGCTGCTGGTGATCCAGTCGCTCACGTCCAGCGTGTCGTGCAATTGCACCTTGGTATTGCGGTGGTGCGCGGTGGCCTCGCGCCCGACCGTGGCCAGTTGGTGAAACGGATTGCCATCCATCGCGCCGAGTTTGCTCAGGCCGGTGGCCAGGTCTTCGCTGTGCCAGAAGTTCTCGGTGCTGGCGCCCAGCTTCTTGTACTTCAGAATGTCCAGCGCCTTGACCAGGATGACGATCCAGGACGCCAGCGACATGGCCAACAATAACAAGGCGACACTTCGGGTGACCCAGTCGCCGCCGCTCCAGACCGCCATCAAGCCAAGTTGTGAATTCATAAATGCTCCAGTAAGAAATTGCTCATTCAAGGACGAAGGTGATGGGCACGTTGAACCACATCGCCTCCGCCACGCCGGCGCGTTTGCCCGGCACGTAGCGCCAGCGCAGCACAGTGGCCAGCGCTGATTGGTCCAGCCGTTCAAAGCCGCTGGACTGCTTGATTTGCGCCTGCTGTGCCGTGCCGTCGAGTCCAATCAGCGCGCGCACCACCACCTTGCCTTGCTCGCCCAGTCGTTTGCTCAACGGTGGGTAGGGCGGCTTGGGGTTTTGCAGGTAGTCCGCGTCGCTGGAGGGCAGCTCCACGCGTGGCGGCGCGCTCGGGGCCGGTGGCGCCACACTGACGGGCGCCGTCACGGCCTCGGTGGCGGCCACCGGGGTGACCACGCCCACCGGGGCGTTGGCAACGGGCGTCGGGTCGGCCACCGCCAGCAGTTCGGGTGCGGGTTGGTGCACCGGTGTCGGTGCGCGGTCGGGCACCGGCTTGACGGGGGTGGCCGCCAGTGGTGTGGGTGGCGGTGGTTCGACGATGGGCGCTGCCGGTTCGATGAACTCGGTCAGCAACTCGGCGGGCACCAGCACCTGCACCGCGCGGCGCAGCAGACCGGTTTGCAGCGCCCACAGCGCCGCGCCATGGAACAGCAGCACGCTGGCCACGATGACAAGGTTGCGGTTCATGGCCAGGCCAGGACTCTTCATTTCGTGGATCACGTCAAACTCAGGCTTAAATCACTTCGCGGGATGCAGCAGCAAGCCAGCACTTGCCCCGGTGCCACCACGAACTCGGGGCGCACCAGTTCGGCGGTTTGGCCCTCCAGCAGGTTCAATCGGCATTGCCCGCAAGTGCCGGTTCGGCAGTCTGCGCGCACCGGCACACCACCGTCTTCCAGCGCGTCGAGCAAGTTGCGGTGGTGCCTGAAAGGCAGCCTTGTTCCGGCGATGGAGAGTTGCCATTCGCCTTCGGGTTGCGTGGCGCCACCCAGCGTAAAGCGTTCATAGTGAATCGCCGAGGAGGCGACGCCTTGCGCCGTCAAGCCGGTTGTGAGCTCCTCCAGCATGGGCGCACTGGCGCACATCAGAAACGTGCAGTTTGACAGGTCGCCCAGTTCTTGCCGCAGCAGTGCGACGCTAAGACGCTCGGCGCGGCCCTGCACCGCTTTGGAGGCCAGCAGCCGCAGGCGAAGGCGTGGGTCACGGCGCGCCAGCGCGTGCAGCGGGTCGCGGTAGACCCAATCGCCCTCAAAACGCACCTGCCAGTAGAGGTGGATCTGCGTCCACGCGGCTGGTTCGGCCTGCCATTGGTCCAGCATGGCCAGCAGTGGTGTGATGCCAACGCCGCCTGCAATCAGCACCGCCCGTTGGGTCGCTGCTGGTGCCAGCGTGAAGTCCCCCGTGGGCCGCCCCACGCACAACGGTGTGCCTGGCACGCCATGGCTGGCGAGCCGGTTTGAGAGCTTGCCCAGAGGCTCGGGTTTGATGGTGACCTGGTAGTGCCTGGGCGTCTTGTGCCAACGCGCCAGGGAGTAGCGCCGGCGCAAATCGGTATGCGGGAACGACAGGGCCACCGACTGACCGGCCTCAAATCGTGGCAGCGCCAGCGCCCGCGCATACCAGGGGCGCCGCAGCACCAGTGTGAACCAACCGTTGGCATGATCCTGTCGTTGCGCGACCAGGAGCCGCAGCGCATGCCGGGCCGGTCGATAACACGCACCGCACACCAGCAGCGTGAGCGCGGCAAGCACGATGGCTGTGGCCAAACTCAATAGCGACCAGGCCAGCACCGGCGACTATCCTTGCACTTGTGCGCGTTGGCGGCGCGCGCGCATCCACATCACCAGGCCGGTCAAACCCAAGCCGACGCAGGCCAAGCCAAGCAGGTCGATCCAGATCCACTCGTACTGTTTGCCAAAGAACAGCTTGCCAGTGTGCAGGTCCATGATGAACTTGGACAGGGGAATGCCAGCCTCCTTCGCATTGGCACCGTGAGCGCTGTTGGAGGGAAACCGCACCGCCAGCGCGCGCCACGCCATGCCATCGGTGCTGGTCAGCAAACCCTCGTCCTTGCAGGCCGCGGTGTAGCCGGTGGGGCTGACGGCGATTTGCCAGCAATCGGCCTTGTAGACTTGCGTGGCACGGCCCCCTTCGTAGCGCCATAGCGCCCGTTTGCCGGCCAGCAAGACCGCGCCATCGGCGCTCACCAGGTCCCGTATTTCGTCGCTTGGCGAGCCCTGCAAGGGTGTCGCGGTGTCGTCCTCGATTCGAAAGACGCCTTGCATTGTGCCGAGCCACTGCTCGTTGCCAATGCGCGCACTGGCGCGAATCTCCACCGCCGGGCCAGCGTTGCCGCCAATCGGCAGCACGATCTCCTTGGTACCCAGCGACTTCTGATGGGCGATGAAGAAATTGGTCAAACCGACCAATAACAGGGGCACGCCAAGTGCGACGCTGCCCCAGGTGTGCCAGTTGCGCATGCTGTGTTTCATGGGTGGTCTCGTGATGCTTTGCGGGACAGACCGGAGCAAAGCGACGCTCTGTCCTCAACGATTTGTCGGACGTTGGATGTTGGGGTTAGAAACGGCTCTCGAACGTCAGAAACACAGTTGGCGCCGACGTTTCGGTTTTCGCCTCTGCCGCGCTGAAGCTGCCATTGGCCTGGTACTTGGTGGTCGATTCCACCTTCTGCACCGACAGCACGTTCTTGGCCACCAGCCGCAGTTCCGCCTTGGCGCTGAACACTTTGGTGAGGTACAGGTCCAGCAGGGCTGAGCTATTGCGGGTTTTGACTTCACGCGCACCGTCGGCGTTGAGGCCATCGGTGCTGAAGCCCGGTACGTAGTTGACGGCAAAGCCCGCCGACCACTTGGACGGCAGATGCCGCCAGTCCACGCCGATATTCGAGAGCTGCGGTGCAAGGTCTTTGATATCGCCCGAGCGGCCGGTCTTGGCGTTGCGCACGTCACCCCGCATTTGCGCGTGGCTGCCGGTGATGGTCAACTCGTGTGCCCCTTTGCGCAACAGCGGCAGGCGCCAGTCCAATTCGGCACCCCAAAAACGCGCGCTTGCGGCGTTTTCGGGCCGCTCGATGTAACGCGAGCCCTCCAGGCGGGTGGCTTTCTGCACGAAGTCGTCTACTGAACGGTGGTACACATTGAGTCCGACGACACCACGATTGCCCCAAAAAAACTGCTCGACGCCGATCTCGACGCCGGCGGCGCGTTCTGGCCTCAGGTTGGCGTTGCCGCCCTTGTCTGGATTGGTGGCGCCGCCAGCGCCTGCGCCACTGGCCAGCGAGACCAGTGGATTGAGGTCGTCGAATTTGGGCAACTTGAGTGTTCGTGCCACGCTGGCGCGCAGATTGGTGTCTTTGCTGGCGGCCCATCGGTAATGCAGCGACGGGTTGGGGGAGGCTTGGCTGCCAAAGCGGCTGGCAGCGTTGCGGTCGGTGGCGACGCGGCGGGTGTGCTCGTAGCGCAGGCCGGGTGTGAGCCAATGCGCGTCGGCAACGTGCCATTCATCCTGAAAGTAGACGGTGGATTTCGTTTCGTCGATGTGGTAGATGTCATTGGCGCCTGGCGCCTTGGCAAGCAGGGGTGCGCTGGCGTTGCCCGCTTCCAGCGTGGTCTTGCGTTTGTCGTAGCGTGTTTCCCGCCACTCGGCCCCGAGTTTGACCACATGCTTGCCCAGGGCAAGCGCCGCGCCGGCCCCGGCAAATGCCTGGTCTTCCTGAATGTTCTCAAGCTCCTCGGTACGTTTGTTCACAACGCCCGCGCTGGTGGACTCGCTGGCCGACTTGTCTTTGCCAGATTTGCCCTGCTGTAGGGCCAGTTTGCCGTGCCAGGTGCCCCAACTGGAGGTGCTCTCGTAACGACCGGCGACACGCGCGAGCTGATCGGTTTTGTCTTCGGTATTGGTGAGGCGTTTGATCACGGTAGCGGCGGCGTTGCGCAGCTCCGAAGACTCGCGCTTGGCCTCGCTGCCAACGGACAGGAAGGGCTCCAGAATCAGCCGGTGCTGGCCAACGGTCCACGCCAGCCGTGGCGTGAGCAGGGTCTCGGACTTCTTGACGGGTTTGGGTTTGTGTTCTCGCTGGGTGACATTGCCGCTGACATTGAGCGTCTTTTTGTCTTCCACAATGTCTTCGGCGCCCACGGTGTGTGACAAGGCCAGCACCACGTCGAGTTGGTCGAAGCGGCGGCTCCATTGACCAATGGCGTCGCCCACGTCCAGATGGCCGTTCTTGCCGTAGGCCGCGCGCAGCCGTGTCAGGTTTTCGGCGCGTTGCTTGAGCACGATGTTGACGGTGCCGCCGATACCGCCCGTGTCGTGTTCAGCCATGGGGTTGCGAACGATTTCGATGCGTTCGATCATGTCGGCCGGCAGGCGGTCCACCTGCATCTGTCGCTCCTGCGCCGCGCCGCTGACCGGTTCGCCGTTGATCAGGAACAGGGTGTAGCCCTTGTCGAGGCCGCGCATGCGAACGTCCTTGGGCGTACCTGCGGGGCCGGTAAACGTCATGCCCGGCAGGCGGCGCAACACGTCGCCCACGGTGGCATCGCCGTAGCGCTCGACCTCTTCTTCGCCAACGACGATCTTTTGGTGGCCCGAGTTCTTGCGTTCAAGCTGGGGCTCGTGATGGCCATCCGCCGTGACGGTGATGCCCGACAGTGCGCGTTCGGTCTGAGACAGTGCCAGCGGCGTGGGTTCGGCGCCCTGCGCGGCGCCGGTGCCACCGAGTGCCGCCAGTACCGCGATGGCGATGGGTTTTGCTTTGATTGAGAACGACATGTCTTGCGCTGTTTAGGGGGCGGCCGACGGGAAGAAGCCTCGTCGCTCGCCGGTGGATACACGTGGGATTGAGTTCCGATTATATCGCAACTGCGAATCATTATCATTCAAGTGATCTGCGAGAATTCTTGGCGAGGAGAAGGCGCCATGACGTGACGAGTTGGTTCTGCGCTGGGCTCGCCGTGGCGGTGGTGGTGGCGTCGCGAGCAGCCGACGCGCTCTTTGGCGGCGACGTCACGACCGCCCAGTTGCCGCCAGGCTGCGGTGGGGCCGATTGGCGGGGACGCGCCCCGCCTTCAGCGCCGGCCGCGCGACCGTGTGGATGACGACGCGGCCTTGGTGCAGCCCGTGCAGCCCGAACCACAGTGGCGGGTGGCGTCGGTGTCCCTGAGTTTGGTCAATAGCAGCGCTGGCAGCGGCAAGCGCAGCAAGGCGTTCCTGATGGGCCGACTGACGATTTGCGGCGCCAGCGAGCACAGGCAGTAAATCGCGCAGCCGACCACCAGGACGCCCACGGTGAGCCATTGGAACCAATCGTAGAGCGCGCTGGTCTGCATGACAGTCAAGTTCCCGTGAGCGTGAGTGCCAGGCGGTAGGTGACAAAGGCGGCCGCATAGGCCAGCGCAAACAGGTAGGCCGCCATCAGCGCGGGATAACGCCAGGAATTGGTCTCGCGCTTGACCACCACCAACGTGGCGATGCATTGCGGCGCAAACACGTACCACGCCAGCAGCGCGTAGGCGGTGGCCAGCGACCAGCCTTGCGCAATGATGGGTCCAAGCGCCTGGGCGGTCTCTTCGGCGGTGGCGGACAGGGCGTAGACGGTGCCCAGGGCGCCGACGGCCACTTCGCGCGCCGCCATGCCGGGAACCAGCGCAATGGCGATCTGCCAATTGAAACCAATTGGCGCCACCAGGGGTTCCAGGGCGCGGCCGATCATGCCCGCGAAGCTGTACTGAATGGCCGCCCCCGCGGCGCCCTCGGGCGCACCGGGAAAGCTGGCCAGGAACCACAGCAGCACCATGACCGCGAAGATGATGGTGCCGACGCGTTGCAGAAAGACCATGGCCCGCTGCCACAGGCCCAGCAACACGTTGCGCAGGTTGGGCAGCCGGTAGGGGGGTAGCTCCAGCATCAAGGGTTGGTAGCTGTGTTGCATCCAGATGCGCTTGAACACCCAGGCCACCGCCATCGCCGAGAGGATGCCGGCGACGTACAGCCCAAACAGCGTCAGGCCCTGCACATTGAACCAGCCGACTTCACGCGCAGGAATGAACGCGCCGATCAGAAGCGCGTAAATCGGCAGCCGCGCCGAGCAGGTCATCAGCGGCGCCACCATGATGGTGGCCAGCCGGTCGCGCCAGTTGGGGATGGTGCGGGTGGCCATGATGCCCGGCACCGCGCAGGCAAAACTCGACAGCAGCGGAATGAAGGCGCGTCCCGACAGACCCACCTTGCCCATCAGGTTGTCCAGCAAAAAGGCCGCGCGCGGCAGGTAGCCCGAGTCTTCCAGTAGCAAGATGAAAAAGAACAGAATCAGAATCTGCGGCAGGAATACCACCACGCCACCCAGGCCGGCCACCACACCATCGACCAACAGGCTGCGCAACAGGCCCGCCGGCAGATGGGCCTTGATGAGCTCACCCACCCAGGCCACGCCTTCCTTGATCGCATCCATCGGGATCGCGGCCCACGAGAAGACGGCCTGGAACACCAGCATCAGCAAGAGCGCCAGCAGCGCCAGGCCCCACACAGGGTGCATCACCACGGCGTCGAGCTGGTGGTTGAAGCGTTCCACCCGTGCACCCTGGGGCACCGCCGCGGCCAGCACCCGCTTGACTTGCAGTTGCAGCGTCAACTGGTCGGGCAGGGGCGTGGCCGGCCGCGCCGGGGTGGCTTGTGCCAGCGCCCGCTGGGCAGCGGCCAGCAGTGCGTCGCGGCCATTGTCTTGCCCGCGGCCACGCAGGCGCGCCAGCCAGTTGCCTAGCAAGCTGTTGTCCACCGCCACGGTTTCAATCACGGGTAGCCTGAGTTCCTGCGAGAGTCGTGCAACGTCTATCTGCAGGCCCTGGGCACGCGCCACGTCCATCATGTTGAGTGCCACCACGATGGGCTTGCCCAAGCTGCGCAGTTGCAGCACCAGGCGCAGATTCATGCGCAGGTTGGTGGCGTCGACCACGGCTACCATGCCGTCTGGCGCCGGTTCGCCTGGGCGCAGGCCCATCAGCACGTCATGCGTGACGGCTTCATCGGCAGTGGTCGGGTTCAGGCTGTAGGTACCCGGCAGGTCGATGACGGACAGGGTGCTGCCGTCGGCCATCGTCACGCTGCCTTGCTTGCGCTCGACCGTCACGCCGGCGTAGTTGGCGACCTTCTGCCGCGCGCCGGTCAGCAGGTTGAACAGGGCCGTCTTGCCGCAGTTGGGGTTGCCAACCAGAGCAATGCAGGCCTGTACTGTGGAGCTCACTGGAGTACCTTCGTGCTGCGCACTGCGGTGCGAACCTGCTTGGGGAAGCAGTCCGGCGCGACGCTCATGGCGCTGGTGCGATGCTGCCGTGGTGCACTTCAATACACGCTGCTTCCAGCGCGCGAAGCGCAAACACGCTGTCGCCAACCTGGACCGCCAAGGGCTCGCGCCCGCCAGGGCCGCGGTGCAATACCGTGACCAATTCACCCGGCAGAAAACCAAGCTCGGCAAGCCGCGAGGTGACCTTGGAATCGTGCGAATGGCCCTGCGGCGGGTGCAGGCCGACGATCAGGGCGGCTTGCCGTTTGCCGAGCTGGTCAACAAAGCGCCGAAGGTGGTCGGCGCAAACTGCGGAGGCGGTCATGGTATGCGGAAGCCTTCAGCGGGGCATGCCCGGAGCGAAACAATTGATGCTGGCAGTTTAATGCTTTTATTTGCAAATAGCAATGATTCGCAATCATCAGTTTTTAATACATCAGTCGTTCTGGCCGGATCTCCTGCAGGATCGTGGTGGCGATTTCCTCGATCGACTTGGTGGTGGTGGACAACCACCGAATGCCGCTGCGCCGCATCATGGCTTCGGCTTCGCTCACTTCCATGCGGCAGTTCTCCAGTGAGGCGTACTTGGAGTGGGGTCTGCGCTCGTTGCGAATTTCACTCAGGCGCTCGGGCTGGATGGTGAGCCCGAACAGCTTGGATTTGTGGGCTTTGAGCGCTGCGGGGAGCTGTTGGCGTTCGAAGTCTTCTGGAATCAACGGGTAGTTGGACGCCTTGAGGCCGTACTGCATCGCCAGGTAGAGCGAGGTCGGGGTCTTGCCGCTACGGCTCACGCCCACCAGGATCACGTCGGAGTGCGCCAGATCCCGGTTGGACTGGCCGTCGTCATGTGCCAGCGAGTAGTTGATGGCCTCGATACGGTTCTGATACTCCTTGCTCTTGCTGGCGTCGCTGAAGCGCCCGATCCGGTGGTTGGACTTGATCTGCAGTTCCTGCTCCAGCGGGTGCACGAAGGTGCCGAACATGTCCAGCAGCATGCCCTGACAGCCTTCCTGGATGACTTTGAGCACTTCCATGTTGACCAGCGTGGTGAACACAATCGGTCGTTTGGCATCCACCACGCCGGCGTGGTTGATTTGACGCACCACCTGATGCGCCTTGTCCACGGTATCGATGAATGGCAGCCGAACATGGCGGGCGCGCGTCTCGAATTGGGCCAGGATGGCGTTGCCGAAAGTCTCCGCGGTAATGCCGGTGCCGTCAGAAATGAAAAACACGGTGCGGTTGGACATGGTGGGGGGGTGGGAGTGTTCAGTAATCTGCAAGCACGACGCGACGGCAACAAGGCGGTCGGGTCCTACAATGGCTGCAATTTATCTCATTTCATCCATGCAGACCCCTGACCCACTCGAACAACAACAGTGTCATGCCGTCTGCCGGGGCGCCGCAGTCGAACCAGAACGTACTGCGGGTCGCATTGAGCCGGTTTCAACTTCTGGAGTTTTCCCATGTCTGCACTTTTCAGCCCGACCGCCTTGGTCGTACCGTTTGAGAACCTGAGAATGACCGATGTCGAGGCCGTTGGCGGTAAAAACGCCAGCCTCGGCGAGATGATTTCACACCTGCCCACGGGCGTGAAAGTGCCAACAGGCTTTGCCACCACGGCGCATGCCTTTCGACAATTCCTGGCCTTTGAAGATCTCAACGGACGCGTCCAATCACGTTTGAGCGCGCTGGATACGGAGGACGTTCGCGCCTTGGCGCAGGTGGGAGCCGAGATTCGCGCAATGGTCGAGGCGCAGCCGTTTCCAGCCGATCTGGAGCAGGCGATTCGCGACAGCTTTGCCACCTTGAGCGCCGGTAATGCTGAGGCGACGTTTGCGGTGCGCTCCTCCGCTACCGCCGAGGACTTGCCCGACGCATCGTTCGCGGGGCAACAAGAGACCTTCCTGAATGTGCATGGCATTGATGAGATCCTGCACAAGGTTCGCGAGGTGTTTGCATCGCTCTACAACGACCGGGCCATCAGTTACCGGGTGCACAAGGGTTTTGCGCACGAGCACGTGGCCTTGAGCGCGGGCATACAACGCATGGTGCGCTCCGATCTGGGCGCGGCCGGCGTCATGTTCACCATCGACACTGAATCTGGCTTTGAAGACGTGGTATTCATCACCTCGAGCTACGGTCTGGGAGAAACCGTGGTGCAGGGCGCGGTCAACCCCGACGAGTTTTACGTGCACAAGCCGATGTTGCGGGCCGGCAAGCGCGCGCTGATCCGGCGCAGCCTGGGCTCCAAGTTGATTCAGATGCAATTCACGACGGCCGAGGAGAAGGCCCACGGTGGCAAGCTGGTCAAAACCACGGAAGTGCCCGCCGAGTTGCGCAACCGCTACTCGCTGACCGATGCGGACGTCGAGCAGCTCGCCGGCTACGCGCTGGTGATCGAGCAGCACTATGGCCGTCCGATGGACATCGAATGGGGCAAGGACGGCCTGGATGGCGAGCTGTACATCCTGCAAGCGCGCCCGGAGACGGTCAAGAGCCAGGCGGCCGGCAAGGCCGAGCACCGCTACAAGCTCAAGGGCAGGAGCGCCGTGATCGTGGAAGGCCGGGCGATTGGCCAGAAGATCGGCACCGGCCCGGTGCGGGTCGTGCACAACATCAGCGAGATGGACAAGGTACAGCCGGGCGACATCCTGGTGACCGATATGACCGACCCGAACTGGGAGCCAGTGATGAAGCGGGCCTCGGCCATCGTCACGAATCGCGGCGGTCGCACCTGCCACGCCGCCATCATCGCCCGCGAGTTGGGCATACCAGCCGTGGTCGGTTGTGGTCATGCGACCGAGGTGCTCAAAGACGGCATGCTGGTGACGGTGAGCTGCTCCGAGGGAGACACCGGTTTCATCTACGACGGCTTGCTGGAGACCGAGGTGACCGAGGTGCTCCGTGGTGTCATGCCCGACATTGATGTCAAGATCATGATGAACGTGGGCAATCCGCAATTGGCGTTTGACTTCTGCCAGTTGCCCAACTCAGGCGTCGGGCTGGCCCGGCTTGAGTTCATCATCAACAACAACATTGGTGTGCATCCCAAGGCGATTCTGGACTATCCCAATGTCGATGCCGATCTCAAGCAGGCGGTCGAGTCGGTGGCGCGTGGCCACGCTTCGCCACGCGCGTTTTATGTGGACCGGGTGGCTGAAGGCGTGGCCACCATTGCTGCGGCGTTCTGGCCCAAACCGGTGATCGTGCGCCTGTCGGACTTCAAGAGCAACGAGTACCGCAAGCTGATCGGCGGCAGTCGCTACGAGCCCGAGGAAGAGAATCCCATGTTGGGCTTTCGCGGCGCGGCGCGTTACGTCAGCCCCGATTTTGGTGAAGCGTTTGCCATGGAGTGCGAGGCGCTCAAACGCGTGCGCATCGACATGGGCTTGCACAATGTTCAGGTGATGGTGCCCTTTGTGCGTACCTTGGGTCAGGCCAAGAAAGTGACTGAATTGCTGGCGACGCACGGGCTGCGGCGGGGCGAGGGCGCCAACGCGGCCGGTGAGGGTGCACTCAAGCTCATCATGATGTGCGAGATCCCCAGCAATGCCATTTTGGCCAAGGACTTCCTGCAGTATTTTGATGGTTTCTCCATTGGATCGAACGATCTGACGCAGCTCACGCTGGGTCTGGACCGCGACTCGGGCCTTGAATTGCTGGCCGCCGACTTCGATGAGCGTGATCCGGCCGTCAAGACCTTGGTCAGCATGGCGATCACCGCCTGCAAGGCAGAGGGCAAGTACATCGGTATTTGTGGCCAGGGTCCCAGCGACCACCCGGATTTTGCACTCTGGTTGGCACAGGAGGGTATTTCGTCCATTTCCTTGAATCCGGACTCGGTCATCACGACCTGGCAGCAGTTGGCGGCGAAGTAACGGCGACGACTGGACAAGTCAAGGACCGTTCGCCAATTCAACGAGCGCACCCTCGCGCTGGGGACGAAGGGATCAATCCGGCGTGATGGCATATAATCGCAGGCTTCGCCTTGCCACACCTCAATTAGACGCTGGGGGTGGCTTTTCGCCCGCAATCGGGTTATCCACAAGGAGTATCAATGCGTCACTACGAAATCATTCTCATGATCCACCCGGATCAGAGCGAGCAGGTTCCCGCCATGCTCGAACGTTACAAGGGCATGATTGTTGCCGGCGGTGGCAAAGTGCACCGTGTTGAAGACTGGGGCCGTCGTCAGATGGTCTACATGATCAACAAGCTGGCCAAGGCTCACTATCTGTGCGTCAACATCGAAGCTGATCAGCCCGTGATGGCCGAACTCGAACACGCGTTCAAATTCAACGATGCCGTGCTGCGCCACCTGACGGTGCTGAAGAAGAAGGCCGACACCGGACCTTCTTCGATGATGAAAACCGTCGAGCGTGAAGACGCCCGCAAGACGCAGCAGGCCGAGTACCAGGCTTGAGGACCGGATTGCCGACGAGGAGTGAACACCGCTTCCAATTGGCTTGATCTCACGGCCTGTATCACCGAGGTGGATGCCTTGCGATACACGCCAGCCGGACTGCCAGCCTTGAATCTCAGGCTGGAACACGCTTCGCAACTCAGCGAGGCGGGGCAGCTCAGGCAGGTCAAGGCGGGGGTCAAGGCGGTGGCTTTTGGAGTATTGGCCGAACGGCTTGCAAAGCAGGCGATTGGCAGTACCTGGAAGTTCGGTGGCTTTCTGGCCACTCCCCTCAAGGGCAAACACGTCGAGTTTCACATTCAGGAATTTTCGCAAGAATAGTTGTTAATTTCGGGGTAACAGGCGGCTGCTTTGATCGGCGCTTGCACCTCAGAACCATCAGGAAATCATCATGCCCGGACCTAAACGTTTCAGCAAAGACAAGCGCCCCAAGCGCCCAGCACAGAATCTGCTCTTCAAGCGCAAGCGCTTTTGCCGCTTCACCGTGACAGGCGTCGAAGAGATCGACTACAAAGACATCGACACCTTGCGCGACTTCATCGCCGAAAACGGCAAGATCATTCCCGCTCGGCTCACCGGCACCCGTGCCATTTTCCAGCGTCAGCTCAACACCGCCATCAAGCGCGCGCGTTTCCTCGCGTTGCTGCCATACAGCGACCAGCACCGCATCTAAGGGATACCCATCATGCAAATCATTCTGCTCGACAAGGTCATCAACCTTGGCAACCTCGGTGAGATCGTTCGCGTCAAAGACGGTTATGCCCGCAACTTCCTGATTCCTACTGGCCGCGCTCGCCGTGCCACGCAAGCGGCCAAGCAAGAGTTCGAAGCGCGCCGCGCCGATCTGGAAAAATCCGCTGCCGCCAAACTGGCCGAATCGCAAGCCCTGGGCGAAAAGCTGGCCGGTTCCACCGCCAAGTTGACCCAGAAGGCCGGCGTGGACGGTCGATTGTTCGGTTCGGTCACCAATGCCGACATCGCCGAAGAACTCGTCAAGCTTGGCTACAAGGTCGTGAAGTCCCAGATTCGCATGCCCAATGGCCCTATCAAGGTCGTTGGCGATAGCACGGTGAGTGTGGCCTTGCATACTGACGTGGTGGTTGACATCACGGTGTCGGTCTACGGCGAAACCGCTTAAGCCGTCGCCAAATCAGTCACAAAGCCGCCGGGAGTCATGTCCTGGCGGCTTTTGTTTTGGTGTGTGGCAACACCTACAATGCGGCTTCGGCGGCTTGCCGTGGCGCTGATCCCTGGGTCACTGTGGGCGGCAGCGGTTTGGCGATGATTGATCCAGCAGGAACTTCAAACAATGAGCATCAAGAGCGACAAGTGGATTCGGCGCATGGCCGAGCAAACCGGCATGATCGAGCCGTTCGAGCCGGGGCAGATTCGGGAGCGTGATGGCAGCAAGATCATCAGCTACGGCACCAGCAGTTATGGCTACGACATTCGCTGCGCGCCGGAGTTCAAGGTGTTCACGAATATCCACAGCACCGTAGTCGACCCCAAGAATTTCGACGAGAAGAGTTTTGTAGATTTCCACGACGATGTCTGCATCATTCCCCCCAATAGTTTCGCCCTGGCACGCACCCTGGAGTACTTCCGCATTCCGCGCAATGTGCTCACCATCTGTCTGGGAAAGAGCACCTACGCGCGCTGCGGCATCATTGTCAATGTGACGCCGTTCGAGCCCGAATGGGAGGGCTATGTGACGCTGGAGTTCTCCAACACCACACCGCTACCTGCCAAGATCTACGCTGGCGAGGGTTGTGCCCAAGTGCTGTTCTTTGAGAGCGACGAGGTGTGCGAGACCAGCTACAAGGATCGCGGTGGCAAATACCAGGGGCAGCGTGGTGTGACACTGCCGAAGGCCTGAGTATTTCTCGCGCGGGTGGTATGCGGATGACGGCAACCACCGTGGCGGGCCGCGCTGTGCTGCGACTGTTGGGTTCGTTGTAAGGGATAATACGGGGTTGCCCAGAATCCGGGGCAGCTTTCACGATTAATCCCAGCCGCCGGTGTGGTGGCCCATCCCGTTAGGTATTGATGACAGACTCCGCCACTGAATCCAGACTGGATTCATTCTCTCAACTGCAACTCGCTGCCTCCCTGTCTCGTGCCGTGGCTGAGCTTGGCTACGAGTCGATGACGCCAATTCAGGCGCAGGCGATCCCCAAGGTGCTGCAAGGGCGCGACGTGATGGGCGCTGCCCAGACCGGTACCGGCAAGACTGCCGCGTTCTCGCTGCCCTTGCTGCAGCGCCTGCTCAAGCACGAAAACACGTCGACTTCGCCAGCCCGCCATCCGGTGCGGGCTTTGGTGCTGCTGCCAACACGCGAGCTGGCCGACCAGGTGGCGCAGGCGATCAAGGCCTACGCCAAGTACACCCAGATCCGTTGCACAGTGGTGTTTGGCGGCATGGACATGAAGCCCCAGACGCTGGAGCTGAAGAAGGGCGTTGAGATCCTTGTAGCCACGCCCGGGCGCTTGCTCGATCACATCGAAGCCAAGAACGCGGTGCTCAACCAGGTGGAGTATGTGGTGTTGGACGAGGCTGATCGCATGCTGGACATCGGTTTCCTGCCGGATCTGCAGCGGATTCTCAGCTTCTTGCCCAAGCAGCGCACCACACTGCTGTTCTCGGCCACGTTCTCACCTGAAATCAAGCGCCTGGCGAACAGTTACCTGCAGGATCCGCTGACCATCGAGGTCGCCCGCTCCAATGCCACGGCATCGACCGTCGAGCAGCACTTCTACAGTGTCGGGGACGACGACAAGCGCCGCGCCCTGCATCAGATCCTGAAGCAGCGGCAGTTGAAGCAGGCCTTTGTGTTTGTCAACAGCAAGCTGGGATGCGCCCGACTGGCTCGTTCCTTGGAACGTGAAGGCCTCAATACCACCGCACTGCACGGTGACAAGAGCCAGGACGAACGCCTGAAGGCGCTCGACGCCTTCAAGAAGGGTGAAGTCGACCTGCTGGTTTGCACCGACGTGGCCGCCCGGGGTCTGGATATCAAGGACGTGCCCGCCGTATTCAATTTTGACATTCCGTTTAACGCGGAGGATTATGTCCACCGGATTGGCCGTACTGGTCGTGCTGGGCAGTCCGGTCTGGCGGTCAGTTTTGTGTCGAAGAGCGATACGCGGCTGGTTGGCGATATTGAAAAGCTGATCAAGACCAAAATCGAACTCGAACCGATTGAGTTCGAGGAAGATACACCGGACATTCGCAAGCAGGGACGTATTAATGATGGTCGACGCCTGTATGCGCACGACTCCGGCGACGATAGTCGCGGGTTTAATCAGGGTGCAGGGATGTCGCGAGGCGCACCGCGTGAGGGGATGCATGCACGTCCTGAGCGGCCCAATCGTCGCATCGACAACCGATTCACGCCGAGCGCGCCGCGCGACCCATTGTTCGATCAGCCCTATGAGGCACCGGTTCCGATCGAGGCGGCGGCTTTGCCTTCGTGGGAAGCCACCGCACGGACCAGCGTGCGCAGTATCTCGGCCAATATCAAGCCTAAACGCCGGGTCGCCGCCCTGTTCAAATCGGCTTGATGCGCCCGCCCGCCCGGGTCAGGCCCGACTTGGGCGTTTGTGAGCTTGAGCATTGCACTTGAATCAGTTCGCGCGCCAGACCGCCAGTCCCCGATGCCTGACCCAGCCGCACGGCACTCAGGCAGCCACCCCAGACACAACCAGTGTCGAGCGCAATCAGGTCGGGCCGATCCAGCCAGCCAAGCGTTGACCAATGCCCAAACGCCACCGTTATGTCGGCAGTGCGCCGCTGTGGCGCGTCGAACCAGGGGTAGTGGCCTGATGGCGTGGCGTCGACCCCATCCTTGGCGGTGAACTCCATGGCACCGTCAGAGGTGCAGAACCGTAGACGGGTTAGGGCGTTGACGATGACGCGAAGGCGCGCCGGGCCGCTCAGTGAGTCGTTCCATCGGTTTGGCTCGTCCCCATACATGTCTTGCAGGAACTCCACGAGTCCGTCGCCGCGCAGCACGGCCTCGACTTCTTGCGCCAGGGCAAGGGTTTGGGAGGCGCTCCAGCACGGCAGGACACCGGCGTGAACCATCAGGACGGATTGGGAATGAATCGTGGTCAGCATGGCCATGGATTGGCCACGCAGCCACTCCACCATGGCGTGGCAATCCGGGGCATTGAGAATGTCGCCCAGAGTGTCGTTTCGGTGCGGTTTGCGCAGGTCGTGCGCCAACGCGATCAGGTGCAGGTCGTGGTTACCAAGCAGGCTCTTGGCTGAGCTACCGAAGCCCATTAGTCGTCGCAACACACCGGCTGAATCTGGGCCCCGATTAACCAGATCGCCAAGCAGGTACAAGGTGTCGCGACTGGGTGAAAACCCGATCTTACAGAGCAGTTGCTGCAGCGCCGCATCGCATCCCTGGATATCACCCACTAAATAAACTGACATACCGTCCTAATGTGAATTGCATGGCATATCGGGTTATTTGAAGCGATTGGAGGCGCCAAGATATCCTTAATAAGCAATGCCAACCCTATAATCATTCTGTTTTGCCAGCAGGCGACACTATTTTCACACGTAACCGGTGCATCAATATGACTACTTATAAGCAACTGCTTGAACAGCGCGAGTCCCTCGAACTCCAAATCCGTGAAGCAAAGAAGCGGGAAACCGGTGCCGCCATTTCCCAGGCTCGTGCCCTGGTTGCCGAGTTTGGCCTGACTGCGCAAGACGTGTTCCCCTCAACCAAAACCCGAACCGTACGCACTGGCGCCAAGGTTGCCGCGAAATACCGCAATACCGCGACGGGGCAAACCTGGACCGGGCGCGGCAAGCCGCCAAAGTGGATCGAGGGACAGGAGCGCACCCAGTTTCTCATTCGGTGATCGCGCAGTCGCGCAGTCGCGCGGCGGGCCGCCGTGACGGGCCGGTAGCGTCACGATGATGCGGTACATTGCCATGGCGCGCCTTTTCGAACTGGACCCATGGAATTCCTGCTGATTGTTTTTCTGACACTGTTGAACGGTGTCTTTGCAATGTCCGAACTGGCCCTGGCCGCCAGCCGAAAGGCTCGGCTGGTGAGCTTGGCCGATGAAGGTGACAAGGGCGCGCAGGCGGCCCTCGCGTTGTTGGGCAACCCGAACCAATTCTTGTCGACCGTCCAGGTCGGTATCACATCGATCGGTGTACTCAACGGCATTGTGGGCGAAGCGGCATTCAGCGAGGGACTTGGTTTGTGGTTGCAGGGCTTTGGTGTGACCGCCAAGGTGTCGGCGGTGGCTGCCACCGCAACCGTTGTCACGCTCATCACCTTTACCACCATTATCTTTGGGGAACTGGTGCCCAAGCGCATCGGGCAACTCCACCCGGAGGCGGTGGCGCGCTGGGTCTCGCGGCCCATGCTGTGGCTGGCCACCGCCGCCAGGCCTTTTGTTCGCCTGCTGTCGGGGACCACCGCTGCCGTGCTCAAGCTGCTGCGCATCGATGCCAACGCAGCGCGCCCGGTGACCGAGGCAGAGATCGCGGCGAGTCTGGAAGAGGGCGTGGACGCGGGACTGATCGAGGCCCACGAGCACCAGATGGTGCAAAACGTGTTCCAACTCGACGACCGTGCGTTGACTTCGTTAATGGTACCGCGTAGCGACATCGAGTGGCTGGACGCCAGTTGCAGCGTCGCCGAGTGTCTGACACGGGCCGGGCATGACGGCGAGCGGGGCGCTCACTCGTGGTATCCGGTGTGTCGTGGCTCGCTCGAAGACGTGGTGGGCATCATCAGCGTGGGCAAACTATTGGCTTTGGGCGTGTCCCACGTCGGCAGCATTGAGGCGCACGCGCAGCCGGCCGTCTTTGTGCCGGAGACACTGACCTGCATGGAGTTGCTGGAGCAGTTTCGCGCACGCTCGGGGCGACTGGTCTTCGTGGTCGACGAGTATGGCGTAGTGCAGGGCCTGGTGACGCCCGGTGACCTGCTGGAAGCCATTACCGGAGAACTGCAGCCGGTCGCGCAGGTGGATGCGTGGGCCACTCGACGCGAGGACGGATCCTGGCTGCTCGATGGCCTGATTCCCGTGACCGAACTCAAAGTGCGCCTGGGCATCGAGGCCCTGCCGGACGAGGACCGCGGGCGCTACAACACGGTGGCCGGATTGCTGATGGCGGTGTCGGGCCGTTTGCCCACCATTGGTGAGCGGATCGAGTGCGCTGGCTGGACCTTTGAAGTGGTGGATCTGGATGGCCGACGGGTCGACAAAGTGTTGGCGGTGCCAGCGGCTCGCCTTGCGCACACCTGATTTAGTGGCGCCAGATCAACTGATTGCGACCGGCTCGCTTCGCGTCAAACAACGCGTCGTCGGCGTCCTTGATCAGCGACTGGGCGCTGGCGGAAGATGGGAACTGGGACAGGCCGGCTGAAAACGTGGTGCCGAACCACGTCTCCTTGTATGGGTACTTGATCTGGGCGAAGTCGCGCCGGATGCGGTCCAGCACTTCGAGTCCCTGTTCGGCGTTGGAGCCCGGCAAGATCACGATGAACTCCTCGCCGCCATAGCGCCCGACCAGATCGGTCTTGCGCAGTCGCTGCTTCAGGAGCCAGGCCAAACTGCGAATGACCTGGTCACCCATGGGATGGCCATAGTTGTCGTTGACGCTCTTGAAGTGATCGATGTCGATCATGGCCACGCTCAGCGGCTCACAGCCGGCCTCGGCGGCCTTCACCGCGGCCACCAGGCGCTCCTTGGAGGTGAGGTGATTGAGCAGTCCGGTCAGGCTGTCCTGCAACATGGAGCGGCGCAGCGTGCGGTAGCGTTCGATTTTGCTCTTGACCACAGCATTCAGGATGACCGGATTGAACGGTTTTGTCAGGAAATGGTCGCCGCCCAGGCGTAGCGCATCCACTTGCAGGGCCACATCGGAGTCGCCCGAGAGGTACACCACCGGGGTGGACAGGAACTCGGCGTGTTGACGAATCACCCGGGTCGCTTCCACGCCAGTGCAGCCTGGCATGTACATGTCCATCAGGATCAGGTCCGGCTGGAAGTGCCGAAGGCCCAGCAGCACCTCGTTGGGCTGGGTGACTGCGAAGGACTCGATACCACTTTGCTCCAGCGTGCGCCGAATCGACTTGCTGGCGGTCCAGGAATCCTCCACTACCAGCACGCGGTAGGGTGGATCCTCGTCGCGTCCGCACACCTCGATGATCTTGGCCATGATCACCGCCTCGGGTGTCTCCAGCGTGAAGCAAAAGTCACAACCAGCGGCCAGTGCCGCCTTCAGGTTGTCGAAATCGGAGCGCAGGCTGTGGGCAATCAGGTCGGTGGCGGAAAACCGGGCACGCAGGCCCTGAATCCTGCGGCACGTGTCGTCCAGCGCCAAGTCGGTGGCGTCAATCAGCACAATCGCTGGCTCGGCAGTGTCCGTGGGCACACTGGTCCAGTCGAACACGTGCGTGTGAATGCCGAAGTAGGCAAGCTGGGCAATCAGGTCATGCCATGGTTCCGGTTCACTGCCGACTAGCCAGAGGTGATGGATGGTGTTTGGCTCAGCCGTGGGCGCTTGTTCGGCATGGACGCGACGCTGTTCGGTCGCGGGTTGGTTGTTGTCAATGAAATTGGAAACGCGGACCCGCAAGCCCTCAATCCGGCTGCTGAGGTCACCCAGAGTCCCGGGCTCAATCTGATGGCTGGATTCATCTTCAAACAATGCCAGCACTTGTTGTTCAAGGCCGTGCGAGATCTGATGCAGCCCGGACAAGCCCTTGCCGTGCAGGAATGCCGAGAAGCTCGATAGGGAGACCGCAAATTCGACAAATTCATCAAAGCCCGAGGCTCCGACGTAGGCGCGCCATTTGACGTAGAACTCGTCGCTCTTCTTCTTGAGTTCGACCGGCGGGGATGACATGTCTTGAGATCAGACTGGCGGTGAACGGGCCCAACGATGGGAGAGTCGCGGTGGCCAACTTGGCGCTGGCCCCAACGCAACGCGTCAGTATATGACGGTGCCATTGCCGTTTGGGAAGCTGCGGTGACCGTTAGTCGGGTTTGGTCGGCCCATGACGGTTGAGCCTGCCTTGCCGGTGCACACCGCAGGGCGTGGGGGTAGTGGAGTATCACGCAAAAAAAGAGGACCCGGAATCACTTCCAGGTCCTCTATCCTGATTGGTGCCGGAGAGATGAATCGAACACCCGACCTTCTCATTACGAATGAGCTGCTCTACCGACTGAGCTACACCGGCTTAGCCTTGGATTATAGCCCGGTGTGATAGCCGGTGACGCGTTCGACTTCGTTTTTGGAGCCAAGGATCACACTGACGCGCTCGTGCAATCGGGTGGGCTGCAGATCCAGAATCCGCTGGCGCCCATTGGTGGCCGCGCCACCGGCTTGCTCGATCAGCCAGCCCATGGGGTTGGCTTCGTACAGCAGTCGCAGCTTGCCGGCTTTCTCGGGTTCGCGTTTGTCCCAGGGGTACATGAAGATGCCGCCGCGGGTCAGGATACGGTGCACGTCGGCCACCATGCTGGCGATCCAGCGCATATTGAAGTCCTTGCCGCGCGGGCCTTCCCTGCCTTGCAGGCACTCATCGATGTAGCGCTTCACCGGCTCGTCCCAATGACGCATATTGCTCATGTTGATGGCGAACTCCTTGGTATCGGCTGGAATCCTGACGTGTTCCTGGGTCAGCACGAAGGAGCCTTGTTCGCGGTCCAGTGTGAACATTGCGACGCCGTCGCCGACGGTCAGCACCAGTGTGGTTTGTGGTCCGTACACGCAGTATCCCGCAGCCACCTGCTTGCAGCCCGGCTGTAGAAAGTCCTGTTCCGACACGCCCGCGCCTTCAGGTTTGATCAGCACGCTGAAAATGGTTCCGATACTGACGTTGACGTCGATGTTGCTGGAGCCGTCCAGGGGGTCAAACAACAGCAGGTACTCGCCCTGCGGATAACGGTTGGGAACCACATAGATGCCGTCCATCTCTTCGGACGCCATGGCGGCCAGGTGGCCTCCCCATTCGTTGGCCTCAATCAGCACCTCGTTGGCGATGATGTCGAGCTTTTTTTGCACCTCGCCCTGGATGTTCTCGCTCTCGGCGCTGCCCAGCACACCCCCCAGGGAGCCCTTGTTGACCGCTTGGCTGATGCTCTTGCAGGCACGCGCGACGACTTCCAGTAGCAGGCGCAACTGGGACGGAATCAGACCGCCCGCGCGTTGTTGTTCAACCAGGTAACGGGTTAGGGAAATCTTGGCAACCATGGCGTGTTCAGCCCGCCGGATTGGATTGATCGGCCAGCGCTCGCGACACGACTTCGCGGACATCGTTGCTCAAATCGGGTTTGGCCGCGACGCGTTTGAGCGCTTCATGCGCGGCGCTGCGGTAGGGTTCGGCCAGTTTGGCCCAACGGTCCAGGGCGCGCGCCAGACGCGCGGCCACTTGGGGGTTGATGCCGTCGAGATCCAGCACGCGCTCACTCCAGAACACGTAGCCGCCAGCGTCGTCACGGTGGAAGGCGCCGGGGTTGGTGTTGCAGTAACTGAAGATCAGGCTGCGAGCCCGGTTGGGATTGCGCAGCGTGAAGTCGGGGTGTTGCATCAACTGTCGAACAACCGGCAGCACGTCGCCACCGCGGTCGCTGGCGCCGGCTTGCAGGGCAAACCACTTGTCGAGCACCAAGGCCTCGCCCTTGAACAGGGTGTGGAAGCCGCTCAGCGCCACCGCCGCCAGGGCATGGTTGGCGTGCACCAATGCCGACAATGCGGCGAAGCGGTCGGTCATGTTGCCGGCGTCCTTGAATTGCTGGTAGGCCGCGGCAGGCCAGGTCGGATCCGCGCTCTGGCTGGCGGCCAGGCACAACTGGTGCAGTGCCAGCCCCGCCAGCGCGCGGCGCCCGGCCGACTTGGCGTCTGGCCGATAGGCACCGTTCTTGTGGTGGGTCTCGAAGGCCCATTGCCAGTCCTCGTGCAGGGCCGTCGCCAATTGCAGGCGCATGGCTTCTCGCACCGCGTGGATGCGTTGTGGGTTGACCACTTCAAGCTGTTCGCCGATGTAGCTCTCCGACGGCAAGGTCATCACCAGTTCCTTGAACGCCGCATCCAGCGCCGGATGGCGCAGAACACCGCGCATGGCGTGGACATAGGCCTCGTCCAGAATCCTGGAGGCTCGCGCATCCACTTCCGACTGGATCGCGGCCAGGGCGCAGCGCAGGGCTAGGCGCTGACCGGCTTCCCAGCGACTGAAAGGGTCGCTGTCATGGGCAAGCAGCGCGAGCAACTCGGCATCCGAGTAGTCGTACTCCAGCACCACCGGGGCGCTGAATCCACGCAACAGCGACGGCACGGGTGCGCTGGCCACGTTGGTGAAGGTGAAGGTCTGGCTAGCTTCGGTCAGCACCAATGTGCGCGAGCCGCCAGCCACAGCCGCCCCGTCGCCAAGTTGCAGGGCGAGGTCAGTACCATCCGGTCCGACCAATCCCAACACCACGGGAATCACGAAGGGCTGTTGATTGGGCTGGTCCAGCGGTGCATCACAACGCTGCGTCAAAGTCAGGGTGTAGGTTTGTGCGGCCTGGTCGTATTGCCCACTGGCCTGTAGGTGGGGCGTACCGGCTTGAGCGTACCAGCGCTTGAACTGCGGTAGATGGCGCGCCAGTTCCGAGTTTGGGTTGGCGTCGGCAATGGCCTGCGTGAAATCGTCACAGGTGACTGCCTGTCCGTCGTGGCGCTTGAAGTACAGCGCCAGCCCCAAGGCAAAGCCTTTGCGCCCGACCAGCGTCTGCATCATGCGCACCACTTCCGCGCCTTTTTCGTAGATCGTGACGGTGTAGAAGTTGTTGATCTCAATGTAGCTGTCGGGCCGCACCGGATGCGCCATCGGGCCCGCGTCTTCCGGGAATTGGGAGGTACGCAGCACGCGAACATCTTCGATGCGCTTGACGGCACGGGCCGACGGTTCGGCGCACAGGTCCTGGCTGAATTCCTGGTCGCGAAAGACCGTCAAACCCTCTTTGAGGCTGAGTTGAAACCAGTCACGGCACGTGACACGGTTGCCGGTCCAGTTGTGAAAGTATTCGTGGCCCACCACGCTCTCGATGTTGGCGTAGTCAATGTCGGTGGCGGTGGCGGCGTTGGCGAGGACGAACTTGGTGTTGAAGATGTTCAGGCCCTTGTTTTACATGGCGCCCATGTTGAAGTCGCTGGTAGCAACGATCATGAAGCGCTCCAGGTCCAGCGGCAGGCCAAAGCGCGCCTCGTCCCAGGCGACCGAGGCCATCAGGGAATTCATGGCGTGCTCGGTCTTGTCCAGGTCGCCGGGGCGCACGTAGACCTGCAGCAGGTGATCCTGGCCAGAGCGCGAGCGGATGCGCTGCTCCTTGCAGACCAGTTGACCGGCCACCAACGCGAACAGGTAGGACGGTTTCTTGTGCGGATCGACCCAGGTCGCAAAGTGCCGGCCTTCGTTGCCAGCGCCTTCCAGCGGCCCTTCGCTGACCAGATTGCCGTTGGAAAGCAGCACCGGGTACTTGGCCTTGTCGGCGCGCAGGGTCACGGTGTAGCTGGCCATCACGTCGGGACGGTCCAGGAAATAGGTGATGCGCCGGAACCCTTGCGCTTCGCACTGGGTGAAGAAGGAGCCGTTGCTAACGTACAGGCCCATCAGTTGGGTGTTCTTGATGGGTGCGCAAGTGGTGAAGATCTCCAGCTCGAAGCTACCCTCCTGTGGCAGGCCTTCCAGTACCAAGCGGTTGCCGTCGATCTTGAAGGATGCGCCTTGCCCGTTGACCAGCACGCGCGCCAGGTTGAGTTCTTCGCCATCGAGTTTGAGCGCCTGGGTGGCCACGTCGGGGTTGCGCCGCAGTGTCATCTTGTTGAGCACGCGGGTCTTGGCCGGCTCCAGGTCGAAGGTCAGGTTGACGTTGTCAATCCAGTAGGCCGGGGCAACGTAGTCCTCGCGATGGACTGCGGTGGCGATTCCGTCATTGGGCATGTTTGTTCTCCGGGGGTTCCATGGCCACCCGTTGTGCGGGTGGGCTGCTATCAGTGAGGGGGCTTACACGCCCTGCTTGAGCGAGGCTTCGATGAACACGTCCAGGTCGCCGTCGAGCACCTTCTGCGTGGCGCTGACTTCGACATTGGTGCGTAAATCCTTGATGCGGCTGTTGTCCAGCACATAAGAACGGATCTGGTGGCCCCAGCCGACATCGGTCTTGGTGTCTTCGAGCTTCTGCTGCTCTTCCATGCGCTTGCGCATCTCGAAGTCGTACAGGCGCGAGCGAAGCCGTTTCCAGGCCACATCACGATTGCTGTGCTGGCTACGGCCGTCCTGGCACTGCACAACAATGCCGGTGGGCAAGTGGGTCAGACGCACCGCCGAATCGGTCTTGTTGATGTGCTGGCCGCCCGCGCCGCTGGCGCGGAAGGTGTCGGTGCGCACGTCCGAGGGGTTGATGTCGATCTCGATCGAGTCGTCCACTTCCGGGTACACAAAGACGGAGGCAAACGAGGTGTGGCGCCCTCCCGATGAGTCGAACGGCGACTTGCGCACCAGCCGGTGCACGCCAGTTTCGGTGCGCAGCAGGCCAAACGCGTACTCACCCTCGACCTTGATGGTGGCGCCCTTGATGCCGGCGGTGTCACCCGCGGTCTCGTCCTCGATGGTCGCCTTGAAGCCTTTGCGTTCGGCGTACTTGAGGTATTGGCGCAGCAGCATGCTGGCCCAGTCACAGGCTTCGGTGCCCCCGGCGCCGGCCTGGATGTCCAGAAAGGCGTTCAGCGGGTCGGCCGGGTTGTTGAACATGCGCCGGAACTCCAGCCCCTCGATGATGCCGGCCAGCGTGGCGGTTTCGGCTTCAATCGTCAGCAGGCCGGCCTCGTCGCCGTCCTCTTTGGACATGTCGAACAACTCGCTGTTGTCGGACAGTTCGCTGGTCAGGTTGTCCAGGGTGACGACCACCGTGTCCAGTGTTTTCTTCTCGCGGCCCAGTTCCTGGGCGCGCTTGCTGTCGTTCCAGACGGTTGGGTCTTCCAGCGAGGCGTTGACGGTTCTCAGGCGTTCGGCTTTGGCATCGTAGTCAAAGATACCCCCGTAACGCTTGGGTCCGGTTGCTCAAATCAGCCAGTCGGGTGCCAATGAGGTTGATGCGTTCTGCTTCCATGATGGGGGTCCTGATCTTGTGAGGTTCAATTAACCCGTCATTTTCTCACGACCGACCTCCTCTAGCGTCCGAACAGTCCCTTGAGCGCCTTGCCTACGTCGGGTAAGCCGCTGCCCTTGGATTTCTCTTCGTCGGCTCCGGGCGCTTGCCTGTCACCGCGCATTGCGCGCGTCTGGCCATCTTCGCCCAAGGTCGCCATCGCCACCGACTTGACGCGGATGCGCGCGGCCCACTCCGGCTCCCAGGCGATACGCTTATCGGTGGGGCGGGGCGGATGCGCCAGGTTTAGCTCCTGCCCGTAGGCAATGCCGCGCAGCATGGCGCCCTGCGCCCTGGCAAAGATGCCGGCCGGTATGGCGCACCGGGTCTGGTTGGCCGGCAGCAATACCTTCTCTTTCAGCCACTTGTCGACATTGGCGTTGCTGGCATAGTCCATCAGACCCCAGCCCGGCTCCGGGACATCGGAGGAGCTCCAGATCACCATTTCAGTCTCGCCGCCGCTGTCGCTGCCGCTCATGGCGTTCAGAAAGTAAGCCCGCGCCGTGGGCAACTCCTGCCAGTTGACGGCGGTCGCGCCGGCGCCACCGCCTTGGGTGTTCAGGTCGAGCTTGGACATGAAGTCCTGTTGCGAACTGATGGCGAACCTCAGGCTGGCGGGCAGCCCTTCGCCGCTGAGGGCGTGCTGGCCGACCAGCGAGGCGTCCTTCGGGACGCTCTGGCGATGTTGTTCATTGGGCCAGATGGCGTGGCCTGGCTCCGCTTTGGCGCCGGTGTCACGCACTGCCCGGCCCATCATGAACTTGCCATAGTCTTCTACCCCGGTCTTGGCGAAGTCCATCACGCGTGGCTGGCCGGGGCGCACCGTCTCGCTGCAACCCCAGTAGAACAGCAGGCGCCCTTTTGGCTGCTGCGGGACCTCGTCCGTGCTCTCGCGTGGCTGGCGCCCGGGGGTGCGCGGCTGGGCCTGCACCGGCAGCAGGGTCAGGCTGGCACCCATGTTTTGTGCGGGAGGAATGGCTTGCGTCGCCTCGGTGCCTTCGGGTTTTCGCTTTGTCACGACGGCGAGATCGAGCCAACGCCCTGGCATCATGCCGCGGGTGGCGCCGAAACTGACGCCGCCCATGCCGGTCATGCCGCCCAACAAGCCGCCCATCGCACCCATCGAAGGCATCTCGTCCATGCCGGCCATGGACATGGTGGCCACATCCATCCAGTACTGCGCCACGGGGGGCTTGACCACCTGCGTCTGCGCTGAAGCGCTGCTGCACAGTAGCAGCGTGGCACAGGCCAGGGATGTCGGAGCAGCGCGAAACTTCAGGGCGGAAACACTGGTTTTCATGGAGGGACTCCTCAAGGGTGGTGAGCGATGGGCTCGGAAACTGGCAGATTACCACCGGGCGTAGCGCGAGGCTATTGATTTTCCTCAGTGCCGGAGGCCAGAAATGCTTCAATCAGCCGCGCCAGAAGCTCCGGTTGATCATGATGCATCATGTGGCCGGCATCCTCGATGCGTTCGATGCGCACGTTGGCAACCTTCTTCAGCCGCTCGTGGTACTGCTCCAAGGTGAATTTGCCGGCGAACCACTGGTCCAGGCTGTTGTCGCCGGCTTCCACGGCCAGCGTCGGGGCACTGATGCGCTGATAGACCTCCAACACCTCGTCAACCCGGTAAAGGTAGGGGTTGGACACCTTGTGCGCAGCACTGCCGAGGATTGCCCACTGACCCTGTGTGTTGGCGCGCGCCCAGTGCTGCGCCAGCCACTCGGCCTTGTGCTGGTCCAGTCGGGCGTTGGTCTTCATCAGGCGCCGGGCCACGCCCTGCACGCTGTCATAGGCCTTGAGGTCCATCTCACCGGCATGCAATTTCTTGAGCTCATCCATCCATTTGGCGTAACGCCCCGGCGCTTGGGACGGTTTAGTGACCGGCATGCCAAAACCTTCCAGGTTCACCAGGCGGCGGATGCGCTCGGGGCGCACGCCGGCGTACAGCATCGCAATGTTGCCGCCCATGCTGTGACCAATCAGGTCAACTGGCTGGTCGCCCGCGTAATGGTCCAGCAAAAAATCAAGGTCGGCCAGGTAGTCCGGAAACCAGTAGTTGTCCACCACGCCGGACTCTGTCAGGCCGTAACCTCGCCAATCCGGTGCGATGATGAAGCGGTCCTGGGCAAACGCGTCCACCATGAACTGGTAGGAGGCGGCGACATCCATCCAGCCATGCACCATCACCAGCGGTGCCTCGCCCGCCCGAGGCTGACCCCAGACCCGAACGTGGTAGTCGAGGCGGCGGATGCTGACGAACTCGCTGCGGGAGGCTCGTTTGACTTGGTACATACTGATTCCTTGCGGGACAGACCGGAGCGAAGCGACGCTCTGTCCCCAACTGATTGAGGGTGTTCTTGCGGGATAGACTGGCGTGACGTTTGGTCTTCAATTGACTCGGGGTGTTCTTGCGGGACAGACCAGCTCGAAGCGCTGCTCTGTCCTCAACTAACTAGAATTTGTCTGGCAATGAACAGAACATCATACGGAGGCCAAACGTGACAGTCAGTCAAGTTCAAGACAACCATGCTGCCCTGCACAGCGGCTTTGCCTGGTTTGTACCGAGGTATTTCAACATTGCCCAGGCCTGCTGCCAGCGCTGGGCCCAAGCCCCTGACGCTACAAAAAGAGTAGCTATCCATGCTTATGAACCGGGCGCCAAGGGGCTGTTTCTGACTTATGCCGAGTTGCAGGCGCAGGCCAACCGCTTGTCGGCCGTGTTGCACGCGCAGGGGGTGAGGCCAGGCGATCGGGTCGCCATCGTGTTGCCGCAGCGTTTAGAGACCGCCGTGGCCTACATGGCGGTTCTGCAAATGGGCGCGGTGGCCGTGCCGCTGTCCCAACTGTTTGGGCCCCAGGCGCTGGAGTACCGATTGCAGGATAGTGAGGCGGTGCTGGCGATCTGTGACGAATCCACTGTGGAGGGGGTGCAGGCCGTCCGGGCGAGTTGTCCTGATCTGCGCGGTGTGATCGGCGTGGGTGGTGCGGCGCCCAAGGCCGACACGGATTACCATGCGGCGCTGGTTGCGGCAACGGCCCATTTTGAGTCCGTGCCCACGTTGGCAGAAGATCCGGCGATCCTGATCTACACCAGTGGCACTACCGGCAACCCCAAAGGCGCTTTGATCCCGCACCGCGCCCTGATTGGCAACCTGACGGGCTTTGTCTGCAGCCAGAACTGGTTCGGCTTCGATGGTCGGGACAATGCTGACTCGCAGGCGCTGTTCTGGAGTCCAGCGGACTGGGCCTGGACGGGCGGACTGATGGACGCTTTGTTGCCCACGCTGTACTTTGGTCGCCCGATCGTTGCCTTCAAGGGCCGCTTCAGCCCTGACGTGGCGCTGGGCCTGATGCGCGACTGCGGCGTGACCCACACCTTTTTGTTTCCCACCGCGCTCAAGGCCATGATGAAAGCCTTCCCAGGCCGCCCCGGCGCAACGGTGCGCCAGCAATTCAAACTCAAGCTGCAAGCCATCATGAGCGCGGGTGAAGCGGTCGGCGACGCTGCGTTTGACTATTGCCAGCAGCAGTTGGGCGTGATCGTCAACGAGATGTTCGGACAGACCGAGGTCAATTACATCGTGGGGAATTGTGCGATGAATGGCCAAACCGGGGATGGTCGAGGCTGGCCCGCCCGGCCCGGCAGCATGGGGCGGCCTTACCCAGGGCACCGAGTGGCGGTGATCGACGACGATGGGCGGCCCTGCGCCGTGGGCCTGGCCGGGGACGTGGCGATCAACCGGCTGGATGTCCACGGTCAGCCAGACCCGATCTTCTTCCTGGGCTACTGGAAGAACGCTGCCGCCACTGCCGGCAAATACACGGGCGATTGGTGCCGCACCGGCGATCTGGCCGTTCAGGATGAGCAGGGCTACTTGTGGTACCAGGGCCGCGCCGACGATGTCTTCAAGTCCGCGGGCTACCGCATCGGCCCGGGCGAGATCGAGAATTGTCTGGTCAAACACCCGGCGGTGGCCAACGCTGCCGTGGTGCCCAAGCCTGACGCATTCCGTGGCGCGCTGGTCAAGGCCTACGTGGTCCTTGCTCCTGATTTCGTAGCAAAAAGACCAGCACAGGCGGGTGCCAGAGCCCTGTTTGATGCTGAACTAACCGGCCAACTGCAGGCCCATGTGAAAGACAAGTTGGCGCCCTATGAATACCCCAAAGAGGTTGAGTTCATCGAAGCGCTGCCCATGACCACCACCGGCAAGGTGCAAAGGCGGGTTCTGCGCCTGCAAGAGGAGGCACGGGCGCGACAGGCGAGTTGACCTCGCCGACCGTACACTCGGCAGCTTTCAAACGACGCCCGCACAGGGTACGACCATGCAAACAGTCACTCTCGGTCAAAGCGACCTGCACGTCACCCCGGTTTGCCTGGGCACCATGACCTTTGGTGAGCAGGTTGGCGAGAGCGAGGCCCACACGATCCTGGATCGAGCGTTGGTCCGTGGCGTGAACTTCCTTGACACCGCCGAAATGTATGCGGTGCCGCCCAAGGCGCAAACTTTTGGCGCCACCGAAACGATTCTGGGCCACTGGTTTGCCAGAAATCCGGGCATGCGGCAGAGGGTGGTTCTTGCGAGCAAGGTTGCCGGCCCCGCGCGTGGCATGAACTGGATTCGCCAGGGCAGCCTGGACTTGACCGCCGCCGACATCGTGGCCGCCTGCGAGGCTAGCCTCAGGCGCCTGCAGACTGATCATATCGATCTGTACCAGATCCATTGGCCGGTGCGCCATGTGCCGGCCTTTGGTGGCACCTACTTCAATCCGGCCCATGATCGGGCAGGAACTTCGACCATCCCCGAGCAGCTTGAAGGCCTGGCGCGGCTGGTCAGCGCGGGCAAGGTGCGCGCGATTGGCTTGTCCAACGAAACGCCCTATGGCGTGATGGAGTTCATCCGCCTGGCCGAGCAGCATGGCTTGCCACGGGTGGTCAGCGTGCAGAACCCATACTGTCTGATCAACCGGGTGGTCGACAACGCACTCGACGAAGTGCTGTACCGCCAGCAGGTCGCGCTGCTGGCTTACTCCCCGCTGGGCTTCGGTTTGCTCACCGGCAAGTACGATTCGAGCGGTATCACCAGCCCCTCGGCACCGCGCGGGCGCATGAGCCTGTATGAGGCGATGCAAAAGCAGCGCTGGGGTCGCCCCGATGCCTTGATGGCGGCGGCCAAGTACAACGCCATGGCCCTGCGGCATGGCCTGACGCCGACCCGGATGGCGCTGGCCTTCTGCTTCACCAACTGGCGCGTGGCCAGCACCATCATTGGTGTCACCACGTTGGCCCAGCTCGACGAGAATTTGGACGCCTTTGGCACCACGCTGTCGCCGGAACTGCTGGCCGAGATCGACCAGATTCGCTGGCAGCATCGCGACCCCGCGCAGTAGCATGGTGGTCATGGCCAGACACATCAGCGAAACCCCCGCCACCCAACTGCTCAAGGCGAATCACGTCGTCTACACCGAGCACTCTTATGAGTACGTGGAGCACGGAGGCGCCCAACACAGCGCCGAGGTGCTGGGATGTGACCCCTTTGCGGTCGTCAAGACCCTGATCATGCAGGACCAGGACGCCAAGCCGCTGGTCGTGCTGATGCATGGCAACCGCAAGGTATCGACCAAGAATCTGGCGCGCCAGATCGGCGCCAAGTCGATCGAGCCCTGCAAGCCCGAAGTGGCCAACCGCCACAGCGGCTATCTGGTGGGTGGCACCTCGCCGTTTGCCACGCGCCGCGCGATGCCGGTGTATATCGAGGAGACCATTCTGGCCTTGCCCAGAATCCTGATCAACGGTGGGCGGCGCGGTTACCTGGTCGGGCTGGCGCCGCAGGTATGTGTGGACCTGCTCTCGGCCAAGCCGGTGCAGTGCGCACTGGCAGAATAGCGCCCTTGGGCTCAATCCATGGGCCTGCGCAGGAGAACAAGTCTTGGAATCCCTCAAACCGTTTCTTCCGGTCCTGGCCGCACTGGTCGGCTACGCGATTGGCTCGCTGTCGTTCGCGGTGATTGTCAGCCGCGTCATGGGCCTGAACGACCCCCGCACCTATGGCAGCAAGAACCCCGGCGCCACCAACGTACTGCGCTCAGGCAGCAAGGCAGCCGCCGTTGTAACCCTGTTGCTCGATGCTCTGAAGGGCTGGCTACCGGTGATGCTGGTGCGCTGGTTCGGCAAACCTTACGGGCTGGAAGAGGGCACGCTGGCCATGGTTGGCCTGGCCGCGTTTGTTGGGCACTTGTACCCGGTGTTCTTTCGCTTTGTGGGAGGCAAGGGCGTGGCCACGGCGCTGGGGGTGCTGGTAGGCATCAGCCCGATCCTGGGGCTGGCGGTGGCGGCAAGCTGGCTGATCATGGCCTACTTTTTCCGCTATTCGTCGTTGGCATCACTGACTGCGGCGGTGTTTGCCCCGGTGTACTACATCTTTGGCGACCGGGTGGCATGGTTCATGGACAAGAGCATCCTGCTAACGATCAGTTGCATGTCTCTGCTGCTGCTCTATCGTCACGCCGAAAACATTGGTCGCCTGGCCAAGGGCACCGAGTCGAAACTGGGCCGCAAGGGCAAGCCCTGAGTGACTTGTTTGCGCATCCCTTACGGGTGCTGGGCCACGTAGGCGCCCAATTGCAGCACCAGGTGATGGTTGATCCTGGCGCGAACGGCTGATGCAGCCATTGCGGCCTGGATCTTGGGTGTTGCGTCGGCGGTGCGGTGCAGGCGCGGCTGGGGCAGCAACTCGCCGGCTTTGGTGATCACAATCGCCACGTAGGGAAAGTTTGCCGTGCTGCTGCGCCGGATGACCACCGCCAGCTCGTTGTTGTCCAGGCGCACATAGGTGCCCGGTGGACACAGGCCTACCGCGCGGACCAGGGCCAGGCCCACTTCATCCTTGTGCGCTGCTGAATTGATGATGGATCGAATCGAGTCGGTCGAGCTGCGGCCCGAACGCGACTTGCGGGGACTGATCATGGCCGCATACCGGTCCACCGTGCGAAGAATGCGTGTCAGGCGCATGGTCGGAGCATGTGATTTCAGCTCGCCGCGGTCATCGGAATCATCGTGATGGTGCGCGACCACGTCCAGCCACAAGGGGTCGGTCACCTGCAGGTTGGCAAGCACCATGCCGCCTTTGACGGCGTGGGTCTTGATCACAATCTGCTGCTCGGCGTTGGGCTTGTCGGCCTGGCCGGCCAACTCGTCTTGTAGCGCGGTCATGGCGATGTTCATCGTCAATGCTGCATGAATCAGGCTGTCGCGCTCGGCTTGATTGAGCTGCAGTTCCTCGGCAATCAGGTGGCACAGCACCGCACACACCAGCGCGTGGGAGGCGCTGTAACCAACCGGTGAGTTGGTTGCCAACTGGAACAGCAGGTACAGACCAACGTCGGTGTCGCGCTGCAGCAGCGTCTGCATCCAGCGGTCATATTGACGCACCCGTTGTTCAAACTCCTGAATGCTGTTGGGGCTGCTCAGGATGATGCCCAGGCCCGACTCCAGGTCTGACCACAGACCCAGCAGATCTTCATATTCGTTTTCGTTCTGAACGCTCACAGGGGTCTCTCAATAGCGTTTTTCAAGAACCATCTGGTCGTTGGTGCGGGTCATCTGAAATCGCGTCAGGAAGCTGTTGCCCAACAACACGTAGGGCATGGCGCCAGCCGAGACGACCGCATCGACGTCGTAGACCATTACATCACCTACCCGCACCGAATTGAGCTTGACGCGCCAGCCGGGCACCACGCCGTTGGCCGTGCTCATCGACACGCGTTGTCCAGCCTGGTAGTTGATCTTGGCCAACTCGGCGTCCTGCACGCTCATGGAGACGAAGGTGGCGCCGGTATCCACCACGAATTGGGTGGCACGGCCGTTGATCTGCCCCATGGTCAGGAAGTGACCGCCCCCGCCGGCCGTCAACACGATTTTGCTGCCGCCCGCGCCTGCGGGTTGCCCGCCCACGCTGGCGGGGGATTCGCCGACCCGCAGTGTGTGCCGCAACCCGGATATTTCAACCACGGCGGTATCGCCCTCGGTGGACACGATGCGCACGCCGCGATGGGTCTCGCCAACCGCCAGGCTCTTGGGCGGGCTGCCATCGACGATGACCAGCGCCTTGCGGCCCAGCATGCCCGTCAGCGCGACCGATTGGGCTGAAGCCACGCCGGCCAGGCCAAGGCAACACACCAGCAGCAACGGCGCGGTTTTCATCAGTCACGGAAGTTGTTGAAGCTCAAGGGCACATCGGTGATGTCCTTCTTGATCAGGGCCATGGCCGCTTGGAGATCGTCGCGCTTGGCGCCGGTGACGCGCACTGCGTCACCCTGAATGGCGGCCTGGACCTTGAGCTTGCTGTCCTTGATCATGCGCTGGATCTTCTTGGACACTTCGGTCTCGATGCCGTTGCGCACCTTGATCACTTGCTTGACTTTGTCGCCGCCCATCTTTTGCACGTCTCCCGTGTCGAGAAAGCGCACGTCCACGCTGCGCTTGGTGAGTTTGTTGCGCAGGATGTCGTCGATCTGGGTTAATTGGAATTCGGCGTTGCCGATCAAGGTGATTTCCTTGTCCTTGAGCTCGATCGCGGCGGGCGTGCCCTTGAAGTCGAATCGGGTGGCGATCTCCTTGGCCGTGTTGTCGACGGCGTTCCTGACTTCGACCAGGTTGGGTTCGCAAACAGTGTCAAAAGAAGGCATGGCGGAGATCCAAAACAGGGCAGTGAGAGAATTGACGCAATGTTAGTCGAGAAAAATGTCCCGTTGGAGCCCTGGAACACCTTTCATATTGTCGCCAAGGCCCATTCCCTGCTGCGCATCGCCAATTGCGCCGACGTGCAGGAAGTCCTTGCCGACCCGAATTGGGGCCCCCACCCGAAGTTTGTGCTGGGCGGTGGCAGCAACATCGTGCTGACGGGCGACGTTAAGGCACTGGTGCTCAAGGTGGAGATCATGGGCAAGCGACTAGTGCAGGAGACCGACCAGGCCTTCATCGTGGAAGCCGGGGCCGGTGAGAACTGGCACGACTTCGTGACCTGGACGCTGGACCAGGGTTATGACGGACTGGAAAATCTGGCCCTGATTCCCGGCACCGTTGGCGCATCACCGGTTCAGAACATCGGCGCCTATGGGCTGGAGTTGCAGGATCGCTTTGAATCGCTCGATGCTGTGGACCTGCAGACCGGCGCCGCGTTCACCCTCAACGCTGCGCAGTGTGGCTTTGGCTACCGCGATTCGGTATTCAAGCACGGGCACGGCGCGTCGGGTCTGGGCGGGGCTACGCAGCGTCTCGGGCTGGCCGGCCGGGCACTGATTGCGACCGTTCGTTTTCGTCTGCCCAAGCCGTGGAGGGCAGTTGTCGGGTACACCGACCTCGAACGCACGATGCTCGAAACCGGCGTGGCCCAGCCCTCGGCACGGCAGATCTACGACTGGATCTGCGACATCCGGCGTGCCAAACTGCCGGATCCAGCCGTGCTCGGCAATGCCGGCAGCTTCTTCAAGAACCCAACCGTCACACCAGAGCAGTGCGCCGACATCATCGCCCGTGATCCCAAGCTGGTGCATTACCCGTTGCTCGACGGTTCGGTCAAGTTGGCCGCGGGCTGGTTGATTGACGCCTGTGGCTGGCGTGGCAAGTCGGTCGGGCACGCCGGCGTGTACGAGGGCCAGGCCCTGGTGCTGGTCAATCGGGGCGGGGCCACCGGCGGCGAGGTGATGACCCTCGCCAAAGCGATTCAGACCAGCGTTTACGAGCGTTTTGGAATTCTGCTGGAGCCTGAGCCGCTGATGGTGTAGCAGGCCCAGTCAACCGAAATGGCAGATGTAGTGGTAGGCTTCGGTCACCCGAACTTGAAACGACGAGTTGCCTGGCACGCTGAATTGATCGCCGGCTTGCGAGCGGATCCAGGTCTCGGTTCCGGACAACTTGTATTCACAACTGCCGGCCACACACTCCATGACCTCTGGCGCGCCGGTATTGAAGGTGAGCGTGGCAGGCAACACCACACCGACTGATTTCTTGGTGCCGTCCGCCAACGTGATGCCGTGGCTGACGCATTTGCCATCAAAGTAGATATTGGCTTGGGTGGTGACGGTGGCGTTGGCGATGCTGGAGGTGATCATGGCTGAACAGGGAAGTGAATGAACAGCCGAAATGGTAGCCGTTTGCACCCGGGCCACGTCCAGGCCGCTCAGCGCCGGTCGTGATGGTGGTGGCGCGGGTAATAGGGACGACCGTAGTAACCCAGGTTGAGCGAGATCGTTGCGGGCCGATAGTAGCGTTGCACGACTGGTGCGGCGTAGACCACGGGCGCGCCGTAGTAGCTGTAGCTGCTCTGGTCGGCGCCGTCTGCCAAGTAGATCGGTTCGACGTAGGTGGTGGCCGACACCGGTGCGGGCTCAGGCATCTGGGTCGAGCCGATGGGTGTCACTTGCAGGCGCACGAAAGGGCCAGGATCCGACGCCATCTGCACGGTGTACTGCTTGCCAGCGTACTCGTAGACCACGTTGTAACCGATCGTGCGGCTTTCATAGAAGGTTTGCGTGCCGCAACGCTGCACGTTCTGCACCTGCCCCGTTCCGCCGCCCTCGATGCGGTCGCCGACGATGGCCCCGCCGAACAGCCCGATTGCGGTGGCCGCCGCGCGACCGCTGCCATGGCCAATGG